>JAHHLF010000295.1 GCA_018679315.1 Bacteroidia bacterium
GGATTTACCAATTACAGGCTAGAAACGCCGGATCCGAATGACATTTTCTTTAGTTCTGAATTCAACAACTGGTCCCCAAATATGGGTGCAGGAGTCTATTTAACAAGCGATTTATGGTATGTAGGTGTTTCTGCTCCCAGGATCTTCAGTACGGATCTCAATAAAGGAGAATTTGAAGCGTTAGAACGTAATAGTTATTATGCAATTGGAGGATTGGTAATGGATCTTTCACAACAGGTTAAGTTCAAACCAACCGTCTTGACGAAGTTCACTAATGGAGCCCCGGCTTCATATGACTTTACAGCAAGTTTTTTGTTCAATGAAAAATTATGGCTTGGTGCTTCTTACCGGTTGAACGATGCAGATGGATTTGGTGCTTTGCTTGATTTTCAGGTAAGCCAAGACGTCCGAATCGGATATGCATATGACTTGCCTATCGGCGATGTAAGGCCTTATACAACTGGAACTCATGAGGTTATCCTTATTTATGAAGTTGGTTTTCCTAAAAAAGGGGGTGCTAAATCACCTCGATACTTTTAAAAGTTGTCCACTATGAAATCATTTAAACACATACTTACTGTACTACTTGTTGGCCTAATAACCCAACTAAGTATCGCTCATACGGTGCACAAAAGCGCGCCGATTATTACTTCGGCCAATTCTCTTATGCAAAAGCCATTAAGGAATATGAGAAGATGGTAGAGGGTAATTACAATACGAACTATGCGCATCAACGATTGGCAGAATGTAATCTGCTTATTAGGGATTTTAAAGAAGCTATCCCCCATTTTGAAAAGGTGATCAATTCAGCAAGCATTCCAACGGATTACTACTTTAAGTATGCCATGGCATTGCACAGTGTTGGAGAAACAAAAGAAGCCGAAAAATGGTTTAAGAAGTATAAAAAGTATAACAAGAATGACAGTCGGGTCAAACGCTTTCTGAAAGATGGAAATCTCGCTTCTGTTGTATTTAACAGCAGGGAGCGATATACCTTGAAAACAGTAAATTTCAATTCCAGTGAAAGTGATTTCGGTGCTTATGTCAAAGGGGAGCATATTTACTACGCCTCTGCCCGGAGAGATCTCATCGAAGGTGATGTTTACGGATGGAATGATGAGCCTTGGCTGGATATCTTCATGGTTAAGGAAGATGTGCCTTCGTCACTCCCGGTCCCTATTTCAGGTAATGTGAACACCAAATTCCATGAGAGTTCGCTTATCTACACAACGGATTATAAAAAGGATACAGTCATTTATTTTACGCGCAACAATTTTTTTAAGAACAAGAAGACCTATAGTATGGATCACTATCTGAATTTGAAGATCTACCGCGCAGAACAAAATGATAAAGGAGAATGGGTAGTAAATAAAAGCTTGCCTATCAATAGCGATCATTATTCTACAGGACATCCTTATATCAGTCCGGATGGTAAAAGGATATATTATACTTCTGACAGACCCGGAGGCTTTGGAGGAACAGATATATACTATTCGGAGATCCATGAAAGAGGTAGAATTGGCACGCCTATTAATGTGGGCCCTGAAGTAAACACAGAAGGTGATGAAATGTTCCCGTATATAAATTCTGAAGGACGTTTATTCTTTTCTTCCGACGGTCATGTAGGTTTCGGTTTGCTGGATATCTACAGTACTGTTTTGGATGAAAATAACAAGATCATTGATGTGATCAACCTGGGAAAACCAGTGAATTCTGAAAGTGACGATTTTGGGTTTTTTGCCCATGAAGACGGAATCGATGGCTATATAAGTTCTAACCGTGAAGGAGGAAAAGGAGGAGATGATATCTACAAATTCAAATTTACGCCAGAGCTTGCGCTTGAGGGTTATGTAACTGATGGTATAAACAATATGCCTTTAGACAATGTATCAATAAGCTTACGAGATCAAAACAGTAATGATCTTGTTGGTGAAGCCATTACGGATGAAAACGGTTACTATAGGATGTATATCAACAGGAATAGAAATTATACGATCAAAGCGGTGCGAGATACGCATCCAAAAAAGGATGTGTATTTCAATTCGTATTCCCTGCCGCTTACCACGAAATTAATGCGACAGGATATTGTACTAGAGCCTATAATGGATGTAAAGATCCTGGCGGGTCTCAACAAGATCTATTTTGATTTTAACAAGAGCAATATCCGACCTGATGCTGCTGAGGAGTTAGATAAAGTGGTAAAACTTATGACGGTGACCTACACGGATATGATCATCAAACTGGAAGCCCATACCGATCCCATAGGCAGTCATGCTTATAATGACAAGCTTTCAGAAGCTCGGGCCAAATCGACTTATGAGTACCTAATTGCCAATGGTGTGAAAAAAGAGCACATTGTTTCTTATAAAGGATTTGGAGAACGAATGCTTGTAAACCATTGTACAAGTAGAAAGGATTGCTCACCAGAAGAGCTTGAATTGAATCGTAGAACAGAGTTCCCGATCATTCAGATCAAAAAAGGCCAGAAATTAGTGGCCAAACAGTAA
>JAHHLF010000120.1 GCA_018679315.1 Bacteroidia bacterium
GTCTTGAAGAAGGAAAACAACTGGAACAGCAGCGTATTTCAGAAGAATTACATGACGGTGTCCTGGGGCAAATGAATGGCATACGCATGGTCTTATTAGGACTTAATGAAAAAGCGGATCTGAATGCCGTGGGGATGCGATCCGATGCCATTGAAAAGTTACAGGAAGTGCAGGAGGAAATACGGAATATCTCCCATGCCCTGAATGATGCTTCCATCCAGAAGGTCAACAATTTCCTAAACTCGGTTATTGAATTGTTAGAGACAACAGGTGAAAGCGCAGGCCTCCAATATACACTTGATTATGATAAAGATTTTGACTGGGACAACCTCTCAGGGGAGATCAAGATCAACCTGTATCGTATTTTGCAAGAGAGCATTCAAAATTGTGTGAAACACGCCAATGCCACTGAAATTAATGTAGAATTTACTGTTTCGGATTCGGAGATACAGGCTACCATCCGCGATAATGGCAATGGATTTAAGATCGAAAAACAAAAAAGCGGTATTGGGCATAAGAATATAGATTCAAGGATCCAGAAACTCGGAGGTAACTGGTATGTGGAGAGTACACGCGGACAAGGCACCATGGTAATTGCTTTTATTCCTTTAAGTGGTATGCACAGTCCATATGATATACCTGAGAAAAAATCAGTCAAAACAAAACAAAAACAAAAGATTGCCGGATGAGCACGTTACGAATATTAGCAGTTGATGACCACGAAATGACTACGATGGGGTACAAATATATCCTCGAGGATCAGCCTGTGGACGATTTCGAAATTCAAATGGACATGGCAAAGGATTATGAATCGGGCAGAGAAAAGCTGGAACGCTCCTTGCAGTCCTTTCCATATGATATTATTCTTCTCGATATTCAATTAGCGCAGCGAAATGAAGAGCCTCCAAAGACGGGAGAGGACCTGGGTGTATTAGCTAGGGAAATATCCCCGAATTCAAAAATTGTTTTCATGTCCTCCTATAGTGACAACTATCGGATCAATAGCATTCTTCAAACTGTAGACCCGGAAGGATACATGGTGAAGTCGGAAATAGATCAGCACACATTGAGGGAAATGGTTCCTACTGTAATGAAAAACCCTCCTTATTACACCCATAAGGCGCTTGCTGCTATCAGACGAAAAATGGCAAATGATGATATGGGTCTTGATCAAACAGATAAAAGGATCTTGCATTTACTTTCTATAGGAACTAAAACCAAGGACATGGTAGACCATCTTCCCCTGTCACTTCCAGGTATTGAAAATAGAAAACGTCAGATCAAATCCCTCTTCGGTATTGAGAAACAAAACGATCAAGCCTTGATAAACGAGGCCCGACACCGCGGCTTTATCTAAAAGCCGATACTTTTGACCACTCTTTTTGTTCATTACTCAAACAAACTAGGCAATTTCACAACTAAAAATTTAAACCATAGAAATTCTATGGTTTATCTCTAATTTCTTTGAATACTTAATATATAATTTTGTGATAAGAGGTATATCATTAAAATATAGTTCCCTATGCCAAAAAGAAGCACAGATCTTAGAAAAATCTCCAGCTTCCAATTTGGCGCCAATATTTGCATTAATAGTGCAGATGCGTTCAGAAAGAAACTGGAGAGAGAGTATTTCGCAGAAGTTAACATTGGAGATGTTAACGAAAGCGGGCAAACGTCCAACCTGGTAGTTGAATTTCAAAGTAATTTCAGCCTGGTTGAATTTCTGCATCAAATACAGGAAAAAAACATCGGTAAGATAAACCGTACTAATAAGGAGGATTTTCATGACCTGTCGGTCTCTGAAGCCCTGGATTTGTTCAGAGCACAGAACGCTCAGGTGATAGATCTGGAGGAGATAAACTTACTCTTCAATGATTGTGAGATCACAATTAAGAAGATCTATCCAAATAGTATTGAAGATCAACTAGGAAACATATATTATATGCTTGCTAAGCACTATGAGTATTACTCATATAATGGCCGTAGACTGCCATCCGAAATTTTTATTCCGGTCTTTGAAGAGAATTTGGAAAAGAATTTCAAGCCTGAATCATATATCGAAGAGAGTGCCTCAAGCAAACGAGATTACTTCAATTTCTGGGGAATTTATTTTTCTCATAATGATGGTGCCGTAATTTATGATCTCAACAAAAGGTCTATTATTTCAGGCGACCTTTATACGTTGGGTTAGTAAAATTTAAATGGAAAGCCAATAATTAGGGCTATTGGTTTTCCATTTTACGGCTTTTTATCCTGCGAAAAGTGGCTTCTCGGCCATCCATTCATTTATTCTTTTCTTTATAGATAGATGCAGTTCTTCATTTTCTGGATCTTGTATTACTTCGTCTATATAACCTACAATGGTTTCCATATCAGATGCAACTAAGCCTCTGGTAGTAATGGCTGCAGTGCCAAATCGAACTCCTGATGTAATAAATGGCGATTTATCATCAAAGGGTACCATGTTCTTATTTGCTGTAATATCAGCCTTTTCAAGAATTGCCTCTGCCTGCTTCCCTGTAATATCTTTATTGCGTAGATCTATCAACATCATATGGTTTTCAGTACCCCCGGATATTACATGATATCCCTTCTTTACGAATGCATCAGCCATCGCTTCCGCATTCTTTTTAACCTGTATCATATAATGCAGGAAATCATCTGATAGGGCTTCCCCGAATGCTACCGCCTTTGCCGCGATCACATGTTCGAGCGGACCTCCCTGATTGCCAGGAAAAACGGCCAGGTTGATAAGAGCCGACATCTTTCTTAGTTTTCCGCTTTTCAGTGCGACGCCAAATGGGTTTTCAAAATCCGATCCCATCATTATCATTCCACCTCTTGGCCCCCGGAGTGTTTTATGTGTTGTTGTCGTAACAAAATGGCAATGTGGAATTGGGTCATTAAGAATTCCCTTGGCGATCAATCCGGCCGGATGTGCGATATCTGCAAGTAAAAAAGCGCCTACACTATCGGCGATCTCTCTGAAACGCTTAAAATCCATATCCCTCGAATAGGCCGATGCTCCTGCAATTATCATTTTCGGTTTTTCTTTTTCCGCCACGGCCTGTACCTGATCGTAATCTATCTCACCCGTATCCTTGTGAACGCCATAAAACACGGGTCGGTACAGCTTGCCCGAGAAATTTACAGGGGAACCATGGGTAAGATGTCCACCATGAGACAGATCAAATCCCAGGATAGTGTCACCTGGGGTAAGACAGGCCTGGTAGACTGCCGCATTTGCCTGGGAACCCGAATGCGGTTGCACATTGGCATAAACAGCGCCAAACAACTCTTTTGCTCTTGAGATGGCCAGAGATTCCACTTCATCAACTACCTGACATCCACCATAGTAGCGCTTGCCAGGATATCCTTCCGCGTATTTATTAGTTAGCACCGAGCCCGCTGCTTCCAACACCTGAGGGCTCACAAAATTTTCTGAAGCGATCAACTCTATTCCATGTGTCTGCCGCTTTTCCTCTTGCTTGATCAAATCAAAAATAACCGTATCTCTTTGCATTACGTGTGCGTTAGTTTAAGGCGATAAAAGTACGAATTGACCCGTGCAAATTTTAGGAAAATGATATATTTGATCAGCTATTTTATCAAAAGACAATTAACAATTTCTAAATGCCCATAAAAGCCAATAATCCCGGACTAAAAAGCTGGTTAGATGTATCTCCTGACTCAGATTTTCCAATACAGAACATCCCTTTTGGTGTATTCCTAACCCGAGACGATGTCATTACGATAGGGACACGAATTGGTGATTATGCTATAGATCTTGCTGCTATGCATCAATTGGGCTACTTCGAAGGGATACCACTCACGGATGATATTTTCCTCCAGGATACCCTGAATGATTTTATTTCAGATGGGAAAAAAACCTGGCGACTAGTACGGGATAAGATCAGTGATGTTTTTGAGGCAGATAATCCCAGTCTCAGGGATAACAAGGAACACAGGGACATCATCTTATTCACACTTGATGAAATAGAAATGAAATTACCTGTGTATATAGGAGATTACACCGACTTTTACTCCAGTCGTGAGCATGCCACAAATGTTGGTAAAATGTTCCGCGATCCGGAAAATGCCTTGCTGCCAAATTGGTTGCACATACCTGTAGGTTATCATGGCCGCAGTTCAACTATCGTTACTACGGATATTCCAATCCACAGGCCTAAGGGACAAACCATGCCAAAAGGAGCAGATGCACCTGTTTTCGGCCCTTCTAAAATGGTGGATTTCGAACTTGAAATGGCATTTATTACTACGGATGCTAATTCAATGGGTGAATCGATCCCTGTAGATGATGCGGAGGATTATATTTTTGGTCTGGTTCTCTTGAATGATTGGAGTGCCAGGGACATACAAAAATGGGAATATGTCCCGCTTGGGCCATTCCTGGCAAAAAATTTCGCCTCTTGCATCTCTCCATGGATCGTCACTTTAGATGCTTTGCAACCTTTCAAAGTAGATAGCCCAGCACAAAAACCTGCGCCACTACCCTATTTGCAGTATTCCGGACAGAAAAGCTATGATGTACATCTGGAAGTGGCCATACAGCCCGAAAATGCGGCAGAATCGGTTGTGGCTCGCTCCAATTTTAAATATATGTACTGGACGATGGCACAACAATTAGCCCACCACACCGTCAATGGCTGTGAAATTAATAGTGGTGACCTTATGGGCAGCGGTACTATTTCAGGGGAAACACCTGATTCCTTTGGGTCTATGCTGGAACTGGCCTGGCAGGGCACAAAACCAATATCCCTCGAAAATGGGGAAACAAGGACATCAATTCAAGATCAGGATACCGTTATCATGCGGGGTTACTGCCTTGGGGATGGCTACAAAATTGGATTTGGTGAAGTCCGTACCCAGCTGCTTCCTCCACTAGCTTAGAAAATACAGCTTTTAAATTTTTTTAACGCTTTTCATCGATGTTATACGATAGCTCAACCCTATTCGTTATGTGATTAGTAGAGTTTGGCACGACACTTGAATTTTTACACCCAAACCCTAAAACCAATAGTCATGAAGAAAGTACTACTAGTTTTAACAGTATTGATGTTTTTGATCGCTTGTGGTGGCGTCAGAAAAACTCAAGAGGCCATGAACCGGGGCAACTATGTTCAGGCCATGCATCGAGCTATGGATGAATTGGCAGACAATAAATCCAGAAATAGTCGTCAGCCTTACATCTTACTCCTGGAAGAATCATTTGAAAAGCATACAGAACAAATGCTGAGCAGGATCGCCTTTTTGGAGAAGGAAGATAATGAGGCAAATTTTGAGACGATCTTTAAATCCTATTCAGATCTAAACAATCTCCAGGAAAACATTCGTCCTTTACTTCCTCTTTATATCAAAGATGAGAATAGAAACGCTGAATTTGCATTCAGGGACTACACGGATGAGATCCTGACCTCCAAAGGCAGGCTTTCCGACTATTTGTATACCAAGGCTAAATCACTAATTAGTGATGCCAATACCAAATATGATTTCAGGGAGGCGTATAACGACCTTGATTATTTGAACCGTATCAATCCGGATTATCAGGTCAGTCGGAATTTAATGGATGAAGCCTACATGAATGGTATTGATTATGTGAAGGTCAATGTGATGAATGCTACGG
>JAHHLF010000002.1 GCA_018679315.1 Bacteroidia bacterium
CTAGATCCAGATGAACTACGAAATTCTTTCAGCATTTGCATTCGCCACAGCCGCACTGGCTTTTACACCGGGGCCGGACAATATTTATGTACTTACCCAAGGCGTAGTAAATGGAAGGAAATACGGACTCGCTACTACAGCCGGACTCATTTCCGGATGTTTAGTGCATACAACCTTATTGGCATTCGGGGTCTCCCTGATCATAAAGGAGAGCGAGAGTTTATTCTTTGCCATAAAGCTTCTTGGGGCGATCTATTTGCTCTACCTGGCCTATAAGGTGTACAAGGAGGGTGATGTCATTAATTTGAATAGTTCAGCGCTACCCAAGAGATCCCTGTGGCAACTTTTCAGACAAGGATTTATCATGAATGTATTAAACCCGAAAGTCACTATATTCTTCCTGGCATTTTTCCCGGCTTTTTTGTTTAGCAAGACCATGAGTACTGTGTGGCAATTTTACATTCTGGGTTTCCTGTTTATGCTTGTTTCTTTAATAATTTTCTCCGCTATTGCTATCATGGCCGGTAGTATATCCAGCTATCTGCGTTCCCATAAAAGTGTTGGAAAATGGTTGAAGTGGGTCCAGATTTTGGTCTTTGTGGGGATCGCCGCCTTCCTGTTGATATCAGATAATTAGTGCTACTTTTATATAGCAAGAATGCAATAGCCTATGTCCCAATCGGTCAAGCTTATAGAATGTCCGCGTGATGCCATGCAAGGCATTAAAACCTTCATTCCTACGGAGGAAAAAATCCGGTATATTCAATCCTTATTGAAATGTGGTTTTAGTACCATCGATTTTGGAAGTTTTGTCTCCCCCAAAGCCGTTCCTCAAATGCAGGATACCGCCCGGGTCCTGGAAGGGATGGACTTGAGTGAGACAGACAGCAAGTTATTGGCAATAGTTGCCAATGTCCGTGGCGCCAATGATGCCTGCATGTTTGAAGACATAGATTTTCTGGGTTACCCTTTTTCAATTTCAGAAAACTTTCAAATGCGTAATACCCATAAAACCATTGCGCAATCCATAGACATATTAAGGGAGCTTCTGGAATTGGCAGACAAGCATAATAAGGAAGTCGTCACCTACATAAGCATGGGATTTGGGAACCCTTATGGTGATCCCTGGGATGTGGATATAGTAGGGGAGTGGACGGTCAGCCTTGCAGAAATGGGTGTGCGTATTTTATCTTTATCTGATACAATAGGTTCCTCAACCCCGGAAGTGATCTCGCATCTGTTTTCAGAATTGATCCCGACCTATCCCGATATAGAATTTGGGGCGCATTTGCATACTACGCCGATGACCTGGCATGAGAAGGTAGACGCTGCCTACCAGGCCGGATGCAGGCGTTTTGACGGAGCTATTCAGGGTTTTGGTGGCTGCCCGATGGCCAAGGATGAACTCACTGGGAACATGCCTACTGAGAAGATGCTATCTTATTTTACTTCTCATCAAATTGAATCCGGTGTGAATTGGTTGGCATTTGAAGCCGCTTTTAATAAAGCGAAAGATCTCTTTCAGAAATATGGGTAAGGCTACTTCGCTTGTACTTCCTGAATACATAAATCTACTCGTTATTTAGAATTATTTTAAATAAATGTTGGATAAAATAGTTGGACTTTCTACTTTCGTCGTCTATTCTATTTATAACCAATCTAAATAATTTCTAGATGAAATTCTGGCATATATATTTCCCTCTATGCTTCCTAATTACGTCAATCACATTTGCTCAGACCCAAACAGATTCGATTACTCTTGACCCCCAAAAACAGTTAAATGCCGCTCAGCGCTTGCTATCGGGAAATTACGGTTCTGCTGTCACCGTAGGCTCCTATGCCGAGATGTTATATAATCAACCGGAAGGGGATAACGGTGAATTGGATGTTCAGCGTTTGGTGCTTCTTTTTGGATATCGGTTTGATGACAGAACGCAGTTCGTGACAGAAGTGGAACTCGAGCATGTAAATGAGGTTTTTGTAGAACAGGCATTTGTTAACTACAATGTGGCTAACAATGTCAATTTACGAGGTGGTTTAATGCTTATACCAATGGGAATCGTAAATGAATTTCACGAGCCCACCACCTTTAATGGGGTAGAGCGTCCTGCTATGGATAATGCCATCATCCCCACAACCTGGCGCGAGATCGGGGTAGGGGTAGCAGGCCGATTCAATGATCTGTCTTTGGGATATCAAGCCTATGTTTTCAATGGGTTTAAATCTACCTAAGCAGATGGTGAGGGAGGCGTGAGCGGATTATTAAAAGGTTCGAACGGGCTTCGTGGTGGTAGGCAAAAAGCGATCCAATCAACCATCGATAATCCTAATCTTTCTATGAAAGTTGACTTTTATGGTTTTCGGGGCTTACGGCTGGGATTGGCAGGATATTTTGGGCGTACACAGGCTGAAGATGATATAGATATGATGGAAGGGAGCTCTATAGGGATCCGAATGATCGGGCTTGACGCGCGCTATGCGTACCGTAGATTTACCGCCCGGGGCCAAATTATCAATGCTACCCTGATTGATACGGAGGAATATAATATGCTAACCGGACGTGATCTGGGGAGTTCACTCAGGGGATTTTATGTCGAAGGAGGATATAATCTCCTGCCCTTATCTAAAAGGCAGAAGCTGTTTGCCTTCTTCCGCTATGAACAATTTGATACCCATGCTGATACTGCGGGCGATTTGCCAGTCAACGAAGCCTATGACCGGACGGATGTCACAACGGGATTGACCTACCATTTAGCACCCGGTGTTGTAGTAAAGGGGGATTATCAGTTTCGAACCAATGCTTTAGATGATAGCGATGTACCAAACCGTATGAATTTTGGAATCGGGGTGTGGTTCTGATTTTGGTTACTTAATGTTCATGCTTTCAGTTATTAAGAATTATTCTAAATTGATACATTTGTGCATATGGGAATTGTTTCGAAATTGTTTTTAATACTTCTTCTGGTAGTACATTTACCCGGCCCGTCTGGGTGGATGGGAAAATTGGATAAAAAGATCCACAGGGAGATTGAAAAAACTTTCGATATCTCGCAATACAAATTAGAACCTCTTGATATTCCTATAAAACTTAATAGTGAATTGCCACTATCTATGCAAAAGGGTTTCCGCAAGATCATTAGCAGCGAGGATCTTTTTGGCTACGTGTTTGTTGGTTCTGCGCCAAGCAAGACGGCAAAATTTGACTATCTCGTATTGTTTGACACAAAAATCCAAGTCGTTCATACCAAAGTACTGATCTACAGGGAAGAATATGGCGGAGAGATTGGTAGTAAACGATGGCTTCGGCAATTTCATGGCATGGATGGTACTAATCGTGTTCTTGCCAACACCAATATAGATGCTATTTCCGGGGCGACTATTTCGGTGCGTTCCATGACGAGAGCCATGGATAACTTATTTCAATCTGTAGGAATGCTCAAAAAGAATGGAATATTATGATGAGTTTCCATGGATACTTACCTTCCTTACCGCGAGGTATTCGCTTATTCTTAAGCGTTTTTGTTGTCATCCTTTCAATAGGTTTCTACACCGGACTCCTATTCGTATCTCAAACAGACTCTATGTCCCCTGATGGGGTAGTAGAGAATTATTTGGGAAATGAAGACAAGCCTGAGGCCGAAATCATGAAGTTCGAGAAGAGCGAACGTGAAATGCTTAATATAGTGCATACACACGTGCTTTCCATTTCCTTTATTTTTTTTATGCTCGGGATCCTCGTTTGGGGGACAACTTTATCTGAGCCTCTTAAGCGATTCTTAACCATTGAACCTTTCATTTCTGTCCTGCTCACATTTGGCGGAATCTACCTAATGTGGAAAGGGATCCTTTGGATGAAATATGTAGTTTTAGTCTCTGGTACCTTGATGACAGCTACTTTCATTGTTGCATCTCTTATCGTTTTATTTCAGCTCCTTGCTCCCGCAAATCGTCATAATAGTTAAAGTCCAAAATACCTTAGATTTAAAATGTTATATTTGCTCGCAATTAAGAGGTAATTGCAATGGACTCCCACCAAACAAAGATCCTGGGTGAAGGCTTAACTTATGACGATGTACTCCTCGTCCCGTCCTTTTCCGAAATCCTACCCAGGGAAGTAGATATCACCACTCAGTTCACGCGAAATATTCGAATCAATGTGCCCATTATTTCGGCGGCCATGGATACGGTAACAGAATCGAGAATGGCTATAGCTATGGCCCAAGAGGGAGGCATTGGTGTCCTTCACAAAAATATGACCATAGAACGCCAGGCAGATAAAGTTAGGAAGGTAAAACGTGCCGAGAGTGGGATGATCATAGATCCGGTCACTTTGCTAAAAGATGCCCTGGTAAGGGATGCAAAAATGGCGATGGCAGAACACGGCATTGGCGGTATTCCTATCGTTAATGGAAACCGACAGTTAATCGGGATCGTTACCAACCGGGACCTGCGTTTTGAAAAGAACAACGAGCGCCCTCTTGCTGAGGTGATGACTACCGAGAATCTGGTAACGGTAGGGGAGGGGACTTCGCTTGAGGAAGCCGAAGTTATCCTTCAGGACAATAAGATCGAGAAACTCCCGGTGGTGAACCAATCCAATGAATTGGTAGGCTTGATCACTTTTCGTGATATTGCCAAACTTTCTTTAAAGCCTATTGCAAATAAAGATCAATACGGCCGCTTGCGTGTTGCGGCAGCTATAGGTGTTACCGAAGATGCCACAGAACGCGCAGGAGCACTTGTGAAATCCGGTGTTGATGCGATTGTTATAGATACGGCCCATGGTCATACCAAAGGCGTTGTTGAAGTCTTGAAAAAAGTTAAAAAAGCATTTCCTGATCTGGAGGTCATAGTAGGTAATATTGCCACAGGGGAAGCGGCAAAATATTTGGTTGAGGCGGGAGCCGATGCGGTTAAAGTAGGCATAGGTCCCGGTTCTATTTGTACGACACGTGTTGTGGCCGGAGTAGGCTTTCCACAATTTTCAGCCCTTTTGGAAGTTTCCACTGCCATCAAAGGAAGCGGCGTGCCAATTATCGCTGACGGTGGAATTAGGTATACAGGTGATATACCAAAAGCATTAGCGGCAGGGGCAAATACTGTCATGCTCGGTTCCCTTCTGGCCGGAACGAAAGAGTCC
>JAHHLF010000274.1 GCA_018679315.1 Bacteroidia bacterium
GTAGTCTTCCCTGAAGCCGATCTGAAATTATTCCTCACTGCCGCTCCTGACAAAAGAGCTACACGCAGGTATAAAGAACTTCTGGAAAGAGGGGATGAGGTTACCTTTGAAGAGGTGCTTCAAAATGTAGAATTCCGCGACCATATCGATTCCACCCGAGCAGTTTCTCCGCTAAAAAAAGCTGAAGGGGCCATTGTGATCGACAATACGGATATGGGGCTGAAAGAACAGTTCGAGAGGGTATTAAATATAGCTAATAGGGTGATCAACCAAAAAAAAAAGGATGCCTGAGCATCCCTTTTTTCAACGTAAGTAAATAAACTTATAGGTTGGGTATCACCAATACTTGTTCCGGATGAATAACATCTGGATTAGAAAGGAGATTTGTATTTGCTTCAAAGATCTTGTTATACTTCATAGCGTCACCATAATAGTGCTTAGCTATTTTGCTTAGCGATTCTCCGCTTCTAACAACGTGCCTGTGATATACAGAATCATCAGCTACCGTAATGTTCGCTTTCAGATCAGATGGGCTTTCACCGCCTACGGCTTTGATTTTATCCCATAGCAGGTCTTTTTCGTATTGCGTATTCGCCTGGCCTTTGATCTTCAAAACGCCATTCTCTTCATTTACGCTACCGTCTTTGATACCCAGCTGTTGACCGAGATCCAATACGGGCTGATACTTCGCTTTTACACTCATGTTTTAAATAAAATTAATGGTTAAAAAATAATGAGCTGAAAGATACGAATATTTAAGAAAATTTCGTCAACTTTCTTGTACGCATAAGTTGAAAACGCAGTTGATTTTGCCAGGGTTGTTAAAACAAGGAATAAATTGTACTTTTGCAGACCTTTTTCACCCATTTTTCAAGAAGGAAAAGGGAAACATAAATGAAGATAATCACTTCTGTACAATAGGGTTTTTTCTTGATGCGTGCAGAATACAAATGTAAATCAGCAAATGGCTGAAGAAAAAGCAACACCACAGGCAGAGGAGACTGCTAATACAGAAACGGTTACTGAACCGAAAAAAGCTGCAGCTCCAAAACAAGACCCCAAGGAATTCCTTAGCAATTTTGATTGGGATAAGTACGAAGAAGGCATCGAGCGAATCGAGGATAAGAAACTCGAGGAGTTTGAAAAATTAGTAGCCGAAAATTTCGTAGATACAGCCGATGAAGAAGTGGTTACGGGAGTAGTGACACATTTAACGGAACGCGAAGCTATCATTGATATCAATGCGAAGTCCGAGGGTGTGATCTCCCTGAACGAGTTTAGATATAATCCGGACCTCAAGTTAGGAGATGAAGTAGAGGTCTTAATAGATATCCGGGAAGACAAAACAGGTCAGCTTGTATTATCACACAGAAAAGCCCGAACCATTATGGCCTGGGAACGTGTGAATGATGCACATGACAAAGAAGAAGTGATCACCGGATTTGTAAAATGCCGTACAAAAGGGGGAATGATCGTTGATGTCTTTGGCATCGAAGCTTTCTTACCAGGTTCTCAAATAGATGTAAAACCTATCCGCGATTACGATCAGTATGTAGGAAAAACGATGGAATTCAAAGTGGTTAAGATCAACCAGGAATTCAAGAATGTCGTTGTTTCACATAAAGCACTGATCGAAGCAGATATCGAAGAACAGAAAAAAGAGATCATTAGTCAGCTTGAAAAAGGTCAGGTACTGGAAGGCACAGTTAAGAACATCACTTCGTATGGTGTCTTTATAGACCTTGGAGGTGTTGATGGCTTGGTTCACATTACAGATTTATCCTGGAGCCGTATCAACCACCCGAATGAGATCGTAGAGCTGGATCAGAAATTAAATGTAGTGATCCTTGATTTTGACGACAATAAGTCCCGAATTCAATTAGGACTTAAGCAATTAGAGAAGCACCCATGGGAAGCACTTGGCGAAGAGATCAAAATTGGAGATAAGGTTAAAGGTAGAGTGGTTGTGATCGCAGATTACGGTGCTTTCCTTGAAGTTGCAGAAGGAGTGGAGGGATTGATACACGTATCTGAGATGTCGTGGTCTACACACCTGCGCTCTGCACAAGATTTTGTGAATGTAGGTGATGAACTGGAAGCAGTTGTCCTTACCCTCGATAGAGAAGATCGGAAAATGTCCTTAGGTATCAAGCAATTGACTCCAGATCCATGGACGGATATTACGACTAAGTATCCAGTAGGATCTAAACATAAAGGAATTGTACGAAACTTCACTAATTTTGGTGTCTTTGTAGAATTGGAGGAAGGGATCGATGGTTTGATCTACATTTCTGACCTTAGCTGGACAAGAAAGATCAAGCATCCTTCAGAATTCGTAACCGTTGGTGATGAGCTTGAGGTAGAAGTGCTGGAATTAGATGTAGATGGCCGTAAGTTAAGTCTTGGACACAAACAAACTACTGAGAATCCTTGGAACAAGTATGAAAAGGAATTCGGTTTAGGAAGCGTTCATAAGGCCTCTATAACTGAGGTTGTGGATAAAGGAGCTATTATCACCTTTAATGAAGATATCACTGCCTTTGTACCACAACGTCATATGGAGAAAGAAGACGGGAAGAAACTCACAAAAGGAGAAGAAGCCGATTTCAAGATCATTGAATTCAACAAAGATTTCAAGCGTGTGGTAGCAAGCCATACCGCCTTGTTCAGAGAAGAAGAGGAACGCAATGTGCGTACTGCCCGTAAGAAAGCCGCTGCAGCTGCAGAGGAGGCAAAACCAACATTAGGTGATGCCAACGAGCAGTTACAGGCTTTGAAGGACAAGATGGAAGCTAATAAGAAGAAATAAAAAGTGAAAGCAAATCAAGAAAAGCCCTGTTCCTTAGATCAGGGCTTTTTTTTGAACCGGCTGGAAAAAAGAATGAAAAGAAGATTAATAAGAAATATCTATTTTTGCCTAAACGACACGACGGCGAATTCAATATGAGCCAAAAAGTACTCCTTACCGCAAAAGAGATCGATATCCTCTTACATAGGCTCGCGTGTCAATTACTTGAAAATCATCTCGATTTTTCAGATACGGTCCTGATCGGTATTCAGCCGCGTGGAATATTCCTTGCGAATAGACTTACTAAGATTTTAAGTGAAGAGTATCAGGTAAAAGATATTGCGCTGGGTTCCCTGGACATCACATTTTTCCGTGACGATTTTAGAAGAGGAGAGAAGACCCTTGAAGCGAGCACAACGGAGATCGATTTCCTTGTAGAAGGAAAACGCGTTGTCTTGATCGATGACGTCTTATATACCGGCCGGAGTATTCGTGCTGCCTTGACGGCGATTCAAACCTTTGGCAGGCCGAAAGAAATAGAACTGCTGACACTTATTGACAGACGCTTTAGCCGGCATTTGCCAATACAACCTAATTATCGCGGGAGACAAGTAGATGCGATCAATGAGGAGAAAGTCAAAGTAATGTGGAAAGAGAATGATGGGAAGGACATTATTTACCTTGTAAACACCTGATAGATGAGCGAATTAAGTGTGAACCATTTATTGGGAATAAAATATCTTACAGAGCAAGATATTGATCTCATTTTTGAAACCGCCGATCACTTCAAGGAAGTCATCAACCGGGCGATCAAAAAAGTTCCAACGCTCAGGGATATTACCATTGCTAATATCTTCTTTGAAGATAGTACCCGAACCAAGCTATCCTTTGAATTGGCCGAGAAGCGATTATCTGCGGATGTTATCAACTTCTCTGCAGGACAATCTTCTGTTAAAAAGGGGGAGACGCTTATTGATACAGTAAATAATATTTTATCCATGAAGGTGGATATGGTAGTGATGCGACATCCGAATCCGGGAGCAGGTATCTTTCTGTCCAGGCATGTGAAAGCTGCGATCATTAACGCCGGAGATGGAGCGCATGAACATCCTACCCAGGCCCTTTTAGATTCTTTTTCTATACGCGAACGACTAGGCGGGGTGGCTGGTAAGAAAGTAGTTATCGTAGGAGATATTCTGCATTCAAGGGTGGCACTGTCCAATATTTTCGCCCTGAAATTGCAAGGGGCAGATGTGAAGGTATGCGGGCCTCGTACGTTATTGCCGAAGCATATTGAATCCCTGGGAGTAGGTGTGGAAACCAACCTGAGAAAGGCTCTCGAGTGGTGTGATGTGGCTAATATGTTGCGCATACAAAATGAGCGTATGGAATTCAGTTATTTTCCGACTACCAGAGAGTATAGCCAGCAATACGGTATTAATAAAAACCTGCTGGAAAGCCTGGATAAGGAAATAGTGATCATGCATCCCGGTCCAATAAACCGCGGCGTGGAAATTACCAGTGATGTAGCCGATTCTAATCAATCCATCATCCTGGATCAGGTTGAAAATGGTGTGGCCATTCGCATGGCCGTCATTTATTTGCTGGCATCAAAGATTAAATAAAAACCCATGATTCTTGACAAGGACGGAAATACGACAATCGTATTCCAGGAGACCACATCAATTACTGAATTCATTCAGAATCTTACCGAAGCATACCCGGGCATAGAGAAGGACCATATCATTGTGAACCTTTTTTCATTTAAAAAACTAGATACCAATGATATTCTTGAATTCCTTGAATTGTCTAACCGGCACAGGGCAATGAAGAAGTCCTTTGTCCTGGTATCTAAAAAGATCAGCTATGAAGACGTCCCCGAGGAAATGAGCCTTGTACCTTCCATTCAGGAAGCAAAAGATATGATAGAAATGGAAGAAATTGAACGCGATCTGGACCTGTCATGAGCTTAAATCTGGCGCAGCTGAACCTGGCGAAAATGAAAATGCCCATAGACCATCCGGATATGTCAGACTTTGTCAACAACCTAGAGAATATCAATGCCCTGGCCGATCATAGTGCAGGTTTTATCTGGCGATATGATGAAGAAGATAACACAGAGGCTGTCAGCGTGTTTGGGCCCAATATGCTGATAAATATTTCAGTGTGGGAGCGGATAGAAGACCTGATAGATTTCACTTATAAAAGTCCGCATTTAGCCATTTATAAAAGAAAGAAAGAGTGGTTTGCCAAGATGGATACCCCGCATATTGTGTGTTGGTATGTGGAAGCGGGAAAGATCCCGAGCCTGGAAGAGGCTAAAACACGGATGATCTACCTCCAATCCCACGGAGAAACTCCCTTTGCCTTCACCTTCAAAAAACAGTTTAGTAGGGAGGAAGCCCAGGCATTTCAACACTAGTATGAACAATTCCATGAAACTATATATCCTTGGATGTTATGCGGCAACACCACGTAGTGATACCCAACCTACGGCCCAGGTCCTGGAATGCAGAAATCAACTTTTTCTTATTGATTGTGCCGAAGGTACACAAGTGCAGCTAAGACGAAATAAGATCAAATTTTCACGGATAGACCATATATTTATTTCGCATTTACACGGGGACCACTTTTTTGGCCTCCCCGGACTACTAGCTACCTTCCGTTTACTGGGTCGGGAAAAAGACATCCATATATACGGACCGGAAGGACTCAAGGAGGCGATAACAGGCATGCTTAGTTTGGGAGAATCGGAGGTCGGCTATCCTATCAATTTCCATGTGCTGAAGAAGACCGAATCTGTTCGGATCTTTGAAAATGAAAAGCTAACTGTAGAGACAATACCGCTATCTCACAGAGTGTATACCAATGGGTTCTTGTTTACTGAGAAACCTAAGGATCTTGGCTTAAATGTGGAGGTCGCCAAGAAATACGGAATTGATCCCTCTCAATACCGAAATATTAAAAAAGGAAAAGATGTGATTTTGGATGACGGCCGACGCATTCCGAATTCAGAATTGACCTTCCCGCCGCAAAAAGTCAAGAGTTATGCCTTTTGTTGTGATACCTCATATGATACTAAGATCATCCCCTTAATTACAGGAACCGATGTCATGTACCACGATGCCACTTTTCTTGACAACGAAAAACACCTGGCCGAAAAGACGGGCCATTCCACTGCAAGAGAAGCGGCCATGATCGCCAGGGAATCATAAGTAGGGCGACTCATTCTAGGACATTTTTCTACGCGCTATACAAGTACAGACGCGTTTTTAAGTGAAGCTTTGACAGAGTTTCCTAATACGTCTTTGGCGCAAGATGGGAAGGTTTTTGAGTGGTAGAAGATGCCCCTAATCATTGAGATCATAGCGCTCTTTATCGGAATTCTACTTATCTTGTTTCTAGATTTATCCGGATGGAAAAAAACCTTGAAAATATTAGGAAAGCGTATGGGAAAAGCGATTTAAATGAATCGACCTTGCCGATCGATCCGATCACCCTGTTCAAGAA
>JAHHLF010000073.1 GCA_018679315.1 Bacteroidia bacterium
CTTAATGAGCAATAGTATGATGTCCTTGTCTAAATGCTATTTTGAACTCACTTCCTATATGAAATCCGATAAGGTCTTCAGTTCGTTTTGGCAAACCTTGTTTGACGAGTTCAAATTGTCAGAAGAAATGTTGTTAGCAATATCGGAAACTGAAGTTTTGATGGATCATGAGGCTTTGTCCCGTGAATCTATCAGAATTAGAGAAAATATTGTGCTGCCGTTATTAGTTATACAGCAATATGCCTTGCAGCATATAAGTAAGGAAAGCAAGCACAAAGCGCGCTACGAAAAATTGGTCACTCGATCCTTATATGGGAATATAAACGCCAGCAGGAATTCAGCTTAATATTTTCTATTGATCTCTATTCAACCAGGCTTTTGCGTGACCGACTTCATAAAAAAACTTGGCATCTATACCATTGGAGGACATCAGGGATTCAGAGTACAAAATAATATCATAATATTCCGGGTTCAGTTCTACCCAGGCGATCTTATAATTTTGATCTAACCCCAATTCCTTGAAAAATGGGAGCAAATTATCGGCTTCTTCCTTTTTAAGAGGATCTGAGGTCAGGGCAATGCCAAGAATCTTAAATTTCTTTTCCGTATTACATCTTTTAACTACCTCCTGCCACATAGATGCAGCAAATTCAAAAGTTTTTGCACCATTGGCATGGACCTGGATATAGTCTTCCTTGTCGTAGATAATAAATTCGTTGGATTGTAAGGTGTGTTGTGCTTTAGACATTTAAGTATAATTTTTCAAAAAAAATCTAGTAAAAGATTAATTTTTACAGCCGCAAAAAGTAAATTAATTATTAATATAAAATTAGTCCAATTACAAATAATGTCATACATGGACTACGATAAGTTATTAAATTTGTTTACAAACTAATAGGAATATTCTAATAATTTAGTAATCAAGGATGTATACCTTGATATGGCGCGGATTATGTTCTATGAATTGTTAAAAACTTTTAGCGAACTAAATATGGAGTGCTCAATAAACTGGAAAAGAGACGGATGCCATAAGCCAATTGTCCAATTTTTAAATTTTCATTCGGACTGTGCTGGTTATTATCCGGATTAACCATGGGTACGATGAAGGCCGGTATTTCAAGGGCATTGATAAAGGGCGCAATGGGAACCGTTCCGCCCATGATCCTGATCTGCACGACATCCTCTTTAAAAGTATTCCCTAAGACTTCTTCAAGGTAGAGGCCATATGGGTTATCTAAAGGCGTTCTGAATGCATCCGTGACACTACCTTCGGTTATTGTAATGATCTTGTCGTGGCCTAAGCGTTCCTCCTTGGTTGGGATCTCACTTGTCACATAATAACCCTCATCCTTGATATGCTCGACGACCAATTTTTTTAATCGGCTACCATCTGTCTCAGGCACTAATCTCAGATCCAATTCTGCAGTAGCACTTGCCGGCACTATCGTTCTTGCCACAGGACCTATCCAGCCAGATCCAAGACCCCGTACATTTAGCGATGGATATTGCAGTGATTCCTGGTAAAAGGCTCCTACCTTCTCTGCATTTTTAATGGCCAGTCTATCATGGATCAGATCCTTATCGTCCGGGA
This sequence comes from Bacteroidia bacterium, assembly GCA_018679315.1. Lineage (GTDB taxonomy): Bacteria > Bacteroidota > Bacteroidia > Flavobacteriales > Flavobacteriaceae > HDS-28. Next base: position 1,592 of record JAHHLF010000073.1, read on the forward strand.
CACTCTCCAATACTTTTTGGACATCTTCTGACATGGATATGCCATCATAATATCCCTGGATGGTCACTTTACCATCATCATCTTTCATCCCGCTTAATAACTTCGCCAAACGCATACCGGGATTTGGTGCATAGTTGCCGTAATGGCCACTGTGCTGTGGTTTAATAGGGCCATAGGTCGTTAAGCTCAAAGTCGTAATACCCCGACACCCATAGGCAATGGTTGGTTTATCAGATGGATGAACAGGTCCGTCCGCAATAACGAGAAAATCTGCTTTCAGCAATTCCTTATAAGATTGAACGGCTTTGGCCAATGGTTTACTGCTTTTCTCTTCCTCCCCATCCAGGATCACTTTAATATTAAAAGGTATCACAGCTTCATTTTTGCGAAGCAGGTCCATGGCATTTAAAAACATAACGATCGGCCCTTTATCATCTGATGTGGACCTGCCAAACAACCGCCATGAATAGTCAATATCGTCCTTTAAACTGTCAAAACTTTTAGTCTCCCAACCATTCTCTTTTGGTGCTTTCAATTCTACCTTGTAAGGATTGGCTTGATCCCATTTTTCAGGGTCGACAGACTGCCCGTCAAAATGCATGTACAACAAAAGCGTGGGCTTATCGTCTTCCATGGGCAAGGTGGCAAAAAACAAGGATTGTCCCTCAGTTGGTAAGATGGACGTATTAAACCCTCTATTAGAAAATTGGGTAGTTAACCAGGATAGATTTCTATTAATATCTGCCGTTTCGAGGGCATCATTTGGGATGGCGATAAAATCCCGTAATTCATCTATGGCATGGCGCACTTGAGTTTTTATCTCAACATCAGTTTGGGCCCAGCTAAGTTGACATATTAATAGTAGAGTGAGGCGAAAGACTGTTTTCATTTTCTATGCGTATGTAAGAGCTAAATGTAACGAATTCTTTTAATAAAATTAGGGATACTTTCCAGGCCATTCTGTTCGAGCTCTTTAATAAAAGCTGAGCCAATTATTCCGCCTTCTGCATACCTCGTGGCGGCTTGAAAGCTCTTTGCATCCTTGATCCCAAAACCCACGATACGAGGGTTGTCCAGGTCCATGTCTGCTACCCTCTTGAAGTAATCTTGCTGCTCCTTGCCAAAGTCCATTCGTGAACCTGTCGTACTCGAAGAACTTACCATATAGATAAATCCTTTCGATGCCTTGTCGATCTCGCGTATCCGCTCTTCTGATGTGACCGGGCTTATGAGAAAAATATTGAGTAAGCCATGGGCTTCAAAAATCTGGCGGAATTCGCGTTCAAATTCGGCAAGCGGAAGATCGGGAATTATGAGTCCGTCTATGCCCACTTCTTCACAGCGAGCACAGAATTTTTCCACACCGTATTGAAGTATAGGATTGAAATAACCCATGATCAAAAGTGGGATCTTGATATTTTTCCGGACATCGGTTAATTGTTCAAAGAGTATCTCAGTGGTCATTCCATTCTGCAAGGCATGGGTAGAACTTGCCTGTATTGTGGGGCCATCTGCCAGGGGATCGCTAAAGGGCAATCCGATCTCTACCATATCCACACCTGAATTTTCCAAAGCTTCCAGGATAGGCACCGTGCTTTCTAAAGTCGGGAATCCGGCAGTGAAGTAGATAGATAATACAGGCTGTTCGGATCCTAATTTTTGTGTTATCCTGTTCATTAGAGAAGGACTTAAAGTGAGAAATAATCGATATAAGTTTCCAGGTCCTTATCACCCCGACCGGAAAGGTTAACAACTACGATATTGTCTTTTTCAAAACTTCGCTGATCAAAAACCGCAAGCGCATGCGCTGTTTCTATTGCCGGGATGATCCCTTCAAGTGATGC
>JAHHLF010000255.1 GCA_018679315.1 Bacteroidia bacterium
ATGTTGAAGAATCATTTGAAGATATAAGCGAAGGCAGGTGGGCATTTGTTACAGAAAGCAACCGCCTTACCATAGTGGAATATTACTTCAGGGGAATTATCAATGGTGAGTTGGACGAGGAATTTTCTCTGGATACTGGAGATGCACGTCTTGTTCTGGATGGTACCATTGAACTTGAGGGAAATTCATTCCTGATCACAGAATCCCAGGACGATGACCAGGATGGTGTAGAGGAAATTAGGCGTTACTATTTTGAACGCCAGTAATGGGACCGCTACATTGTTAAAAGTTCCATTGACGTAAATTCCATAAGACAAACCTGGTCGCCATCGGCCAGGTTTTTAATAGAGAGCAAAATTCAGTTGTTGGAGACTACTTATATTCCTAGGATCTTAGCATCGACGAAAAATATAGCATTAACGTCTATATAATGGTCTACTGCAATGGCTTCATCTGTAACCGTATTCAGTCGAAGCTGGAACCGGTCCTTTTTAATATATTCCTGAATATCTGCATTAGATGTATCAAGTTCAAGGAGGTCTCCAATATCTTGTGGCACATCGGTCATGGAGGCGATCAGTACTTCTTCCAATCCTTCGGCAGTAATAAAGATCTCTACAGATTCCAGGAAACTAAAATCCTCTTCCTGAGGGGCAGTAATTCTCAAGCTTAATTCTTTTAACTGAATTTCCTCGATCAGATCTTTTCGCGTATCGTTTATTGCAAATTCTGACTCCGAGTTGGATTCAATTTCCGGAGTGAAAACATTAAAGGGCAAATTCACGCCAAAACTTGATTCTATTACGACTTCAGTATTGTAATCCATGTCGAATTTTGTCAATTCATCCAGTGCATTACACCCTGATAAACAAATCAATAAAAACCCTGACAAAAAGTAATTTTTCATGTTTAGTATAATTGATCAATACTCTTTTAACGAACCTTCAAGATGATTAGTACATCTTACATTAAACAAGATCTCATAAGGAACACAATCTGATTGAACTTCATGCGTTTTAGCTTTATAATTCACGAAATACAAAAAGAAACGATGAGAAGTAACGGATATACTGGAATTAAAGCGATTTATACGGCATTTATATTGTGCCTTTTGCTCGCATGCTCCAAGGATGCTGAATCGAATGATCAGATCATCATTGAAGATCCGAATGGAGACCCGGTAACGATCGATACATCTGTCAATAAGAAAAATGTTGGCGATTCTGCCAATGATCTGTTATCTGGCCAAACTTTTACAGAGCTGGTATTGGAGATCATGTATTTGGATGGATATAAACCTACAGAAGCATCAATTTCTAACTTGATTGCCTTCCTTGAAGCCAGATTAAATAAATCTGCCGGGCTACGTGTGGTTGAAAAAGAAATTACAATAACACAGCAAACTGAGTATTCTATTCAGGATATTATCCAAATAGAAGATGAGAATCGTGCTGAATATAATTTTGAAAATACGATTGCCGTTTCCGGGATTTTTATCGACGGGGGGTATGATCAGAATACAAATGAAGGATCTGTACTCGGTGTTGCCTACAGGAATACCTCCTTCGTCATTTTTGAAGAAACCGTTCAGAGTTTTGCCAACCAACCCTTCGCACCGAGCCTAACAACGCTGGAGACTACCGTTATGAACCATGAAATGGGGCATTTGCTAGGTCTTGTAAATGCAGGTACTTCTATGCAAAGTGATCATCAGGACGTGGCACATGGCAGGCATTGTACAACAGATAATTGCCTAATGTACTGGACAGCAGAAACCGGGGAAGGATTGCTCGATATGCTTATTGGCGGAACTGTTCCCAGCCTGGATACCTTATGCCTGGATGATCTGCAGGCAAATGGAGGTAAATAAGTACCCGAAACCTCCGTATTCTTTTATTTTTATTGATGAGAGTTACAGGGAAATTCCTGATCGGGTGATCAGAAGTGCCACATAAAAACCACTCTTTCCAATCGTCCTGCCTTAAATTTTCTTATTTTTAGTAGTTACTAAATCTGTAATACGGCGGAATTTGTATTACTATAAACAAGTTGATCATGAACCGAATCAAAAAATTATTACCGTTCACACTTATGTTGTTTTTAACCGGTTTGTTCCTGGTTGGGACGATGTATTCCTGCAGAGACCAGAAGAAGAAGGAAGAAGCAACAGAAGAAGCGGCAGAACATCCGGAAGGTGAAGAACATCCTGAAGGTGCGGAACATCCTGAAGGCGAAGAACACCCGGAAGGCGAGGAGCATCCTGAAGGCGAAGAACACCCGGAAGGTGAAGAGCATCCTAAGGATACTATCCAGGGATAGGTATAACCGTATTAAGTGCTATAAGTCGGTTTTCCTTTTAAAGGAAAAAAATGTCTCGGCGATTACGGGACTAGTTCCGACCTCCATCACTGGATAAGCGAGAAAATTTATAGGTCCGGTCTGAGGCCCGGGGTTTACTATGAGATCCCGGCCTCTGCTGAACTCTATCCTATTGGCTGGATGTCTTCCAAAGTAATATGTAGATAGGGCCGTATACTTATTGGCCTCACTGATATCTACCGGCCACCACTTGCCCTCAGCATAGAATTCTGCCCAGCAATGATACCCGTCTATACCTCCCGAATCCCTATCTGACGGGATCGCAGCCCCAATGGCAAAACGCGCAGGTATTCCGGCCGATCTGGCCAATGAAATAAAGAGCGAATGAAACTCCGTGCAATTTCCAGTAAGGGAATCGCAGGCGTACACCGAATCACCCTTGCCGTAATCTCCAAATTTCATATAACGCATATTGTCAATGATGTAATCGTACAAAGCTCTGGCCTGCATAATGGCACCACCCTCACTTTTGTCTCCGATGATGGAATCGGCCAATATTTCAAATCGATCACCAACAGGCATTAACACGCTGGCATTCAGGTAATTTATTGCCGCCGTATTATCCGTATATGCCTTTTTTTCCTGTCTGTGTACATCGTACACCAACTCCAGCTTTTTCCCACTGTCTTCAGGGGAGAGTTCAAGATATAAGATCGAGTTTCCAAACTCTGTTTCATCAAGCGTTTGATGAGATACCGGGATAGTCTGAGAGACCTGAGTAATTGTCTGAAAGGGATCAGATTGCGGGATCGGGATCCACATCTTACCGGCCTCCTTCATTTCCGGCAGGGTTACCTCGTATTTAAATTCAAACCTATCTTCACCCTGTATGACACCTAATAGATCCTCAGACGCACCTTCAACCGGGACCCTGTACCAGGTTTTATCCTTGCGTTGTTTCCAGGTATACATAGGTTTACCATTAAGCTTGTGCAGTGTAGTTTCAGTTACTTCCATGCTTCCCGGATCGCCTTTTAGGAAAAAATCCACATCGTATACATCCCCGCTGATATCGGCCAGATCTACACAGGCAAAATGATATCTGGGTCCTAAATTCGAAAGGTATTCTGTATGAACGCGTACCAATTGAAGTTTCAACGAATCCAAAATGAAATAACCCTCTCCTTCTTCAACCTTTGCTGCAATATTGGCTTTGATACCTGCTTCAATGTCGGCTGTTACAACTTTGGGTACATCAATAGAAGCGAGTTCTTTTTCTGGTTTCTTTTTCTCTTCTTTTGAATTACAGGCTATAAAAAACCCGATCAAAAAGACGCAGATAATCCGGTAGTATATCATTTCAATTGCAAGTTTATATAAACAGTAATGTACAATATTTCATTTGTTATCCAAATTAGGCAATATCATCCTACGAAGTAAGGCCTCAAAAGCAGCTAAGATGAAAGTATCAAATTTTGCACACCTGCTGAAGGCATGCGTAGACCTATAAAGAAAGGCCCTATCGATAAACGGTTTACCCCAAACTTCTGTTAAACAAGACAATAATTCTGGTAATTTTGTAGTTTTGTTTCTGTGATGAAGGACTTTAGCTTCAAAACCGGCGCCGTTCTTATGGCCTTTTTGGTACTGTTTTCAACAGTATCATTCTCAATGGATATGCATTTCTGTGGGGATTCTCTCGTGGATTACAGCTTTTTTGACGATTCTGCAGATTGCGGCATGAAACTTCTAGCCGATGAAGCTCAAAAATGCCCAATGAGTCTTATGAAGTGCTGCACGGATGAAGAGATCAGCCAGGAAGGGCAAGATGAATTGGCTTTCTCCTGGAGTGCATTAGACCTTGATCAGCAGCAATTCCTTTTAGCCTATACGCTAAGCTACATCGACTTATATACAAGTCCGTCTGAGCAACCCATACCCTTTGCGGAATATTCCCCGCCTTTGATCACCTACGATAGACAGGTGCTTCTGGAAACTTTCCTGATTTGATTTAAGCATAATTCAAACTCGGACCTCAAGATAGGTCCTGGTCTTCTATTTCCCATGTTGGAAAGCCTATTGAATTGTTGTTTAATCATATCAAATCATGTTACATAGAACCATAAAATTCCTGATCGAGAATAAACTTGTCGCAGTATTACTACTGCTGCTCTTTATTGGCTGGGGATTGATGAATGCCCCTTTTGAATGGAAGCTGGGAGGTATTCCCAAATATCCAGTTGCGGTTGATGCCATACCCGATATTGGTGAAAATCAACAGATCGTTTTTACCAAATGGGAAGGGAGATCACCGAGGGATGTGGAAGATCAGATCTCCTATCCGCTTACGACATCATTATTAGGCATACCAGGGGTGAAAACGATCCGAAGTTCTTCCATGTTCGGGTTTTCCAGTATCTACATCATTTTTGAAGAAGGCGTGGAGTTCTATTGGAGCCGGAGCAGGATTCTGGAAAAGCTGAATGCACTTCCTTCCGGCTTGTTGCCGGAAGGAGTAAGTCCATCGCTTGGGCCGGATGCCACAGCTTTGGGACAGATCTTCTGGTATACATTGGAAGGCCGGGATGCAGAAGGCAAAGTCACGGGAGGCTGGGACTTGCAGGAATTGCGTACCATACAGGATTTCTATGTAAAATATTCTTTGGCTTCAGCGAATGGAGTGTCAGAAGTGGCCTCTATCGGGGGTCATGTCAGTGAATATCAGATCGATGTGGACCCGGAATTGATGCGTCAATACAAAGTAAATCTAAGCCAAATAGTTCGAGCTGTTAAAGGCAGCAACCGAGATGTAGGTGCCCAAACCCTTGAAATCAACAAGGTAGAATACCTGGTGCGAGGCTTAGGATATATACAAAGCCTTTCTGACATAGAAAATGCCGTGATCGATGCTTCAGCATTCACTTCACTGCGGATTAAAGATGTCGCCGAAGTATCGATGGGACCTGCCGCACGTCGCGGACTCCTTGACAAGGAGGGCGCTGAGGTCGTTGGGGGTGTTATTGTAGCCCGTTATGGGGCAAATCCATTAGAGGTCATTCAGAATGTAAAAGAGAAAATTGAAGAGATTAAGAACGGATTACCGTCCAAAACTCTTTCGGACGGCAGGACTTCTCAACTGACCATTGTGCCGTATTATGACAGAACGGAATTGATCAAAGAAACACTGGGCACACTTAATGATGCGCTTTCGTATGAGATCCTGATCACTATTCTTGTGATCCTCATCATGGTGTTCAACCTAAGGGCGTCAATTTTGATCTCCGGCTTGTTACCGGTAGCGGTGCTTATGGTCTTCATTGCGATGCGCGCTTTTGGTGTGGATGCCAATATAGTGGCCTTGTCCGGTATAGCTATTGCGATTGGTACTATGGTCGATGTCGGGGTCATCCTGTCTGAAAATATCATTCGGCATTTGGATTCGGATACTGAGGGAAAAGATGTCAATGAGATCGTTTATAATGCGACGATCGAAGTATCTGGAGCCATTATTACGGCTGTCCTAACCACGATCATAAGTTTTATACCGGTATTTACCATGATCGGTGCCGAAGGAAAATTATTCCGTCCCCTGGCATTTACAAAGACCATGGCGTTAGTGGCTTCCATTATCATAACGCTATTTATAATCCCGCCATTTGCGGCCATGATCTTCAGAAGAAATACCATCAAGGTTCCTCTGAAATATATATTCAATGGTTTTTTGATACTACTGGGTCTATGGTTCGTTATCAAGGGATTTGAACTTGGTTTGATCCTAATCGCTTTGGGTGCAGCAGGTATAGCCATGATCCATGGATTCATTCATTCCAAATGGCGGCCCTGGATCCAGATAGGCCTGACGGTATTTGCCATAGTCATGCTATTAGCCCAGTATTGGCGTCCGTTGGGTGTTGACAGGAGCATGTTTATCAACCTGATCTTTGTTGTCCTGTTATGCCTGGGGCTCCTTGGACTGTTCAAACTCTTTATCCGCTATTATTCCCGGATACTGACCTGGGCCTTGAATAATAAATTGACATTTCTGCTCCTCCCAATGCTCTTGCTTATCGCAGGAATTTCGATTATGCGCAATTCGGGCAAGGAGTTTATGCCGGCCCTGAACGAAGGTTCCTTTTTATTGATGCCAACCTCTTTACCACATGCCGGAATTGAAGAAAATAAGCGGGTTCTGCAACAGTTGGATATGGCAGTAGCCAATATCCCCGAGATCCAAACGGTGGTGGGTAAGGCAGGTAGAGTTGAATCGGCCCTCGATCCGGCACCCCTCAGTATGTATGAAAACCTGATCCAGTATAAGCCTGAATATATGGTAAATCAAGATGGACGAAGGGAGCGGTTTAAAGTGGATGAGAACAACCAATTCGTGTTAAAAGGTGGTGGAACTACCCATTTTGCCGCCCGGGGAATTGGGTATGACCAGCTCATTCCGGATGAGGATGGGGAATTTTATCGCAATTGGCGAGACCATATCCAATCCCCCGATGATATCTGGAACGAGATCGTGAAGGCTACGACCTTACCAGGTGTGACCTCGGCTCCGAAACTCCAACCCATACAAACGCGACTGGTTATGTTGCAAACCGGGATGCGGGCGCCTATGGGCATTAAAGTTAAAGGACCAGACCTGGCTCAAATCGAAGCTTTTGGTTTAGCGCTCGAAAATATTTTGAAGCAGGTGGAAGGGGTAAAAGATGAAGCGGTCTTTGCGGAACGGATCGTTGGTAAACCCTATTTGTTGATCGATCTAAACAGGGAAAGATTGTCTCGCTATGGTATCTTGGTGGAAGATGTACAGCAGGTGATCCAGGTCGCAATAGGGGGGATGCCGCTGACTCAAACTGTTGAAGGCAGGGAACGATATAATGTCAGGGTGAGATACCCCCGAGAATTTCGGGAGGATTCTGAGGATTTAAAAAATGTCTTGATCACAACCTCAGGCGGGGCCCAGGTACCACTCAGTGAGTTGGCCGAGATCAGTTATGAACAAGGCCCTCAAAACATTAAGAGTGAGGATACCTTTCTGGTGGGCTATGTGCTATTTGATAAACTGGATGGATTTGCTGAAGTGAATGTAGTTGAAGCGGCTCAGGAAATGATAGCCAATAAGATTAGCGATGGCTCACTGACTATCCCTGAGGGAATTACCTATTCATTTGCCGGTACTTATGAAAATCAGTTACGGGCAGAAAAAACACTTTCCCTGGTCGTACCACTTTGTTTGGTCATTATTTTTCTTATCCTTTATTTCCAATTTAAATCTGTACCCACGACTCTAATGGTTTTCAGCGGTATCGCTGTTGCTTTTGCAGGAGGATTCCTGATGATATGGCTCTATGGGCAAGATTGGTTTCTGAACTTTAGCTTTTTTGGTGAAAATCTGCGCGACTTGTTCCAGATGCATACCATCAATTTAAGCGTCGCTGTATGGGTTGGCTTTATCGCTTTATTTGGTATAGCAACGGATGATGGGGTAGTCATGGCTACTTATCTGAAGCAGACCTTTGGCCGAAACAATCCTAATTCCATCGAAGGAATTCGCAATTCTGTGTTAGAAGCCGGGGAAAAACGTATCAGGCCATGTCTTATGACCACGGCAACAACCCTCCTGGCTTTGTTGCCCATTCTGACATCAACAGGAAGAG
>JAHHLF010000293.1 GCA_018679315.1 Bacteroidia bacterium
TTAGTCCTTTGTTTCCTTCCTGGAGATCAAAAGTTACTTGGTCGCCTTCGCGAATCTCGTCGATCAATCCAGAAATGTGGACAAAATGATCTTTTTCAACACCTTCTTCAGTTATAAAACCATAACCTTTTGAATCGTTGAAGAATTTTACTGTTCCTTTACTCATTGTACTTTACTTTAAAAATTTTAATATATAATATTTACTATTTTGCAAATATGGGGCCATAATTCCAAAATACAGCCAATTAATTCACAATTTTTTTAATTCAGCTACTAAATCTGTGAGTGCGGCCTTTGCATCACCGAACAACATGGCTGTTTTGGCATTGTAGAACAACTCATTGTCAATCCCCGCATAACCTACATTCATACTGCGTTTGTTCACTATAATATTCTTGGCATTTTCCACCTCCAGGATGGGCATTCCGTATATGGGACTGGCTGGATCGTTATGTGCTGCAGGGTTTACTACATCATTAGCTCCTACCACTAATACCACATCTGTTTGGGCAAAATGCGGATTAATATCATCCATTTCAACCAAAAGTCCATAGTCTACCTGGCTTTCGGCCAATAGAACATTCATATGCCCCGGCATGCGTCCGGCTACAGGATGGATCGCATATCGGATAACAACACCTCTTTCGGTTAGCAATTGCTCCAGCTCATGGATCACATGCTGGGCCTGGGCTACGGCAAGTCCATATCCGGGTACGATTACCACATCTTTAGCGTAATTCAACAAAATGGCTGCATCGCTGGGAGTCGTTTTACGAACAGTCCCTGCTACTGTTCGTGCATCACCGCCGGCCTGGGCCTCTTCCCCAAAAGCACCAAAGATCACAGCGGCCAGGGTTCGGTTCATGGCGCGGCACATGGCAAAGGTCAGAATGAGTCCGGCCGAACCAACCAGGATGCCCCCGATCAACATCAACTTATTGGAATACAAGACGCCTGTGATCGCAGCAGCGATCCCCGTCATGGAATTCAGGAGGGAGATCACTACGGGCATGTCGGCCCCACCTATAGGGAGGACAAATAGAATTCCGTAAAGCAATCCGGCAGCTACCAGTACATAGATCCACATAGGATCCTGCAGTGTGCCCATTATCAGTAATACAGCCAAAGCAATAGTGGCCAATAAAACGAGGTTATTAATGATATTTCGCTGTGGGATAAAGACCGTACTTTTTATCCGGCCGTCCAGTTTGCCCCAGGCAATGAGGCTACCGGAAAATGTCAGAGACCCGATGATCACTCCGGCCGCGATCGTTGTCGCCAGTAGGGTATCCCCTACTCCTTTACCATATTCAACCAAACCGATCAAGGCAGCACTGGCTCCACCAAAGCCGTTAAAGAGCGAGACCAATTCCGGCATTTTGGTCATTTTGACTTTAATGGCCATAAGCGCACCAATCACACCCCCAATGACAATGGCCCCGCCGATCAGGGCATAAATTTTTGTGGGTACGTCCAGATCATGGAGAAATAAGGTGGCCAGAATGGCTAGTCCCATACCCCCTGCTGCGAGTCGGTTTCCTTTATTCGCAGTTGCAGGATGACCCAGGAGGCGCAGTCCGACAACAAAACTGACGGTAGAGAGTAAGTAGATAATGGCCAGGGCTGAACTCATTTATCGTTCTTTTTAAACATATTCAACATCCGTCCGGTTACGGCAAAGCCTCCAACTACATTCACTATCCCAAGGACAACCGCTACAAAACCAAGTCCCAGGATGAGATAATTATTTGGATCAGCATGTAGCATAACCAAAATCGCACCTACTACGACTACCCCGCTCAAAGCGTTCGCGCCAGACATAAGCGGTGTATGCAAGACAGCCGGGATGTTTTTTATCAGTTCGACCCCCAGGAAAATAGCCAGGATCAGGACAAAGATCAGGTCCTGGTTGTTAGAGAATAAATCGTTCCAATTACTCATAAAACTCCTTTATGTTTTTCGTATTTCTCCCTTGTGGACGATTAGCGTGCCATCTGTGATCTCTTCCTCCAGGTCCCATTTAAATTCGTTGTTCTCCGTAAGGTGCATCAGAAAATTGAACAGGTTCTTGGAATACAGATCACTGGCATGCGTAGATACGCTTTCCGGGGCTATAGTCGTCCCTACAATAGTAATGCCTTTATGTACAATGGTTTTATTTAATTTACTCAGGGCACAATTGCCCCCCTGGGCAGCACCGAGATCGATGATCACGGCCCCATTCTTCATTTGCTCTACCTGATCTTTTGTGATCAGCACGGGAGATTTTTTTCCGGGTACCATGGCTGTAGTGATGACCAGATCGGCCTTGAACAACTCGGTATTAACCGCTTCCTTTTGTCGACGCGCATAGTCTTCTGAGGCTTCTTTGGCATAGCCGCCCTCAGCGGTTTCGCCGCCTTCTACAGAAATAAAGTTAGCGCCCAAAGATTCTGTCTGTTCTTTAGTTTCCGGACGGATATCCGTGGCCGATACAATCGCACCCAATCGCTTGGCCGTCGCAATCGCTTGTAAGCCGGCTACCCCTACTCCGTAAATAAGGACACGAGCAGGTTTTATAGTCCCCGCCGCTGTCATCATTAAGGGTAATATTCGTTTGATAAGATAAGCTCCCAGGATAACGGCCTTATAACCGGCCAGATTGCTCTGCGAACTAAGCACATCCATTTCCTGAGCGCGTGAGATACGGGGCATAGCATCCATGGAAAAAGCAGAGACCTTTTTTGCTGCGATGGCCTGAATGAGTTCCGGATTGGATTGGTGGTAAAACTGACTGATCAAGACCTGGCCTTCATTGACCAGTTTCAGGTCTTCCGTGTCAAAGGAATTGATCTTGACAAGGACATCGGATTCTTTATAGACAACGCCGCGTTGTTCTATCTGTGCTCCTACCTCCCGGTAGTATTTGTTATTAAAGGAAGAATTGACCCCGGCATCGTCTTCTACGATCAGGTTGAATCCTTTATCGATCAATTGCTTGGCAATTCTGGGAGAGATGGAAACTCGATTTTCCCCCTTTTTGGTTTCCTTCAGGATACCTATGGTCATAGTTGCTCTCTGGTTAAGGGACACTGCTTATCCACGCTCAAATTACTATAATTATTTGAATGTCCCAGAAAAATTCGACCGTATGGGCCACATTTCTGATATCCGCAGGGATAAAAAAAATCACCCCCTAAGGAGTGATCTCTTTTAAACTATGAAATGCTTTAAATGTAGTTGCTCAATGCAAAGATCATTCAGTAAGACTATTTGCTTTTCGAGCCTTTTTTTCACAGACTTTGCACAGTTCGGATATTCCCTTCTTTTCCCAGGATTCCTTTACAGTTCCATTAGAAACGCCCGCCCTGTTTGCTATGTATTGGCAGTCTTCATATACATGATAGCGATTACCGGCTCTGGCCCAATACACATTATCATTATCCAGATTGATCTCTTTCAGCGTTTCCGTTTGCTGGTTGATCTCCTCAGTATATTGCTCAATAGAAGGTGGGTTGAAATCCACTCCGGTAACGCCGGCAAGTAGCATGGCCACAACTGCAATGGTTCCGGCTATGCCTTTGGTCTTGCCATCCAGATCCTTGTTGGTAAGGATCACAATGACCAGGGGTAAAAAGGCCAAAACGCTCATGATAGCGCCCAGCTGATTTTGGATGAAGAACTTAGTTTTATTCTTCTCCGAAGCCGGATCTAAACGATTCGCTTTTTTCCAGAGTAAATTACCTGCGATCGCCAGGATAAGGATCACAACAATGGCCACGATCAGCCATGTCAGCGTATCATTGCCGATCAAATTAAAGATGGCATAGATCTGCCCGCCGATGGCCAGGAGCCAGGCTATAAAGGCAATTATCCGAAACTGCTTCGCTTTGGCCTTGGCTTCCGGACTTGCTACAAAAACTTTTTCATCAGACATAATTAAAGTCGGTATTAGGGTTAGTAACTGAGCCTAAAATTACGCATCCTTGAGGGAATATGCGATTTAAGGGTCTTTGATTCCTAATTTATTGCTCCTTTCTCGCTCATAGCGGATCAAAAAAAATCACCCCTTTTGAGGTGATTTTGTTTAGACTGTAGTTGATTTTTGGTTATTCCACCTCGAGAGCAGCCACACCAATGCCGTTATAATCATTGATCATTTTTAGAAAGGATGATTCATATTGTTTATTTACGATCACACCAAATTTCTGGCGTTCGGTAAATTGATCACGAAAACCATAATAGTTGTTATCGTAATTGGTCTTAACGCGCTCGTTATCGCCTATAAGCGTTAATAGGCTGGCGCCTTGTAAATTTCTTGGATTCTTGTGTATAGCCTGTTTCTGGACCAGGATCTGGAAATTATCCTGGATATAATCGATCAGCATTTGATCTCCTTGCGTCCGGCTATCCATAAAAACATCAGCTAGTTCATGGGAGATCTTGCCTGTGGTATTGCTATACATTTTGTATACGTCTACGGTGCCTTTGGCGATCTGCTCAACACAGATGCGTTTTGGAAGCATGCCCATTCCCTTTTTAGTCAGGTCTACATACTTGATCACTTTAAACGTTTGACCATTATCTAGTGTAAAACCTTGAAAATCTTTTAATTTTAGTTTGATCTTGTGTTTGCTTTTCAGCTTTCCGGTCTCCTGCCATTTGGCATAGCTATCCGGTTCGAGGTAGGTAATATCTTCCTGAAAGCGCTGTGGGAAACAATAGTCGATCTGAACATAGGCGTCGATCTGTTTTTTCTTGCTTATCTGGATCTTGCCTTTTTGGTAGAGGCCCTGGGCAGATGCTGAAAATGCCATAAAGAAGGCAAAGATCAGCAGGGCGATCTTGATTAGGTCTTTTTTCATGCAGTTATGATTTGGGTTTTACTTTAAAACGATACAATCTCGAATATATTTTTAGCACTTGAACTTTCTCTCGCCGTTCAGATATACTTAGTTGAAACAAAAATGCCCGAACATGATAATTCGGGCATTCGAATGGTTTGTATATTATTTTTAATTTCCTTCGCTCAGTGAATAGCTGCCATCACCGTTAAAATCGGTCAGAACTATAGTTACTGTCCAAATTCCGGATGTACCTGCAGAGGTAACCCCGGAAAAGGAATCAGGTTCTACCGCGCCATCCAGACTGCGATCCAATACAATTGCTGCATCTGCGTCGCGAACGATCATTTGAAATTTTCCTTCAGCTGTCGCTGTGATATCTGCGTTATAGTCGGCTCGACTTAGTGAATTCGACCAGGCAAAGGTTTTGCTCAGACTTCCACCATCACCAATAAAATCGCCATCTATGTCACCGAAATAATCATCGCCATTTTCAATAACGGCGCTACCATTCACCCGAACGATCATATTATTATCATCGTCTTTACTGCATGCTGTAAAAGCTAAGCTTACCACTATTGCCAGCGCAAGGAATATATTTGACTTACTCATACTAATCATTTAGGGGGTTTAATTAATGACATAACGACCTTTGAATGGTCTATATTGCTTCAATATCAAGGATCAGCCATGGAGGTATTTCAAAAGAGGTGAGTTAGACCACTTCTAGTGCAGGTATTTTAGTAATTCGGCTTTAAAATATGTCAGGCTATCTGCAGCACTCGTCAGGGAGAATACCAGGTAATAACTCTAAAAAAGGGCTATTTTTCCTCTGAGTCCTTGTTGATATCTACGGTAGGAATTCGGATGATCTCTAATGTAGAGGAAGCCAGCAGTACCTTACCTTCAGTAGCTTCAATCTTATTCCCAATTCGCTCGTTCAGGAGATGCCGCGTAAACCTTCTTTTTCTATAATCAACAATATATCTAAGATTGAATTTAATCCAATTATCGGTTAATGTTATCGCAAGCGTTGGATCTACCTGGGCATTTTCGATATAATACTTTTCTACTACCTTTTTCCATTTGGTGATGGATTCAGATACATATTCTGATAGTATTTCCTTAGCTTCCTCAATTACGATCTTTTTAGCCAATTCCACGTCGGAACCGTAACGGATGGGCAAATCGAATTCATCCCATACAAAAGGAAAGTCTTGAGAATAATTATAGACCGGACCTTTGAATACAAAGGCATTACTTAGCTTCACGATACGGCCACTGTAATTATCGCTGGATACCCATTCGCCTATCTCCATCATAGTCGTATAAATACTGTCGATGTCAATGACATCGCCTTTTATTCCATTGATCTCGATACGGTCTCCGGGCTTGTAAACACGCACAAAAAATATGTAAAAGGAACCCGCAATGCTCAAGATCAATTCCTGTAAGGTGATCGTAATACCCGCGGTTAACAGTCCGATTGCAAGGCCAAAATCCTTGATGGTACCGGTGAAATAGGAAATCGTAAGGACAATGATGAGCAGGTAACCCAATACTTCAATGCCCTTCTGGGCTTTATATTTAACAGCATTATCCGGGAGTCTTTTTTTAAGATTTTTCCGGAACCATGCAATTAGAAGAAAAACTAAGACTACCCATGCCAGATACTTGACAAGGTTTATGATTGTGGGATGGGATGTGATCCAATCTTCTATTAATTTTATTTGGTCCATTTGATCTCTATTTAAACCTCATATTAAATATGTCAGGAGTTCATTTTTAAAATAAATCATACTATCTGCTGCGCTTTGCAAGGAATTCACAGCATAATTACCCCCTTGTTCTATAAAATAGTTCTCCAAGCCCTCCTGAGAGGCGTGTTGCAAAATGCTGTGGTAATCTATGGAGCCATTGCCCATCTCGGTGTAATCCCGGGTTTCTTTGTCCATATCTTTAATATGCCACATCACAAAGCGCTTAGGGTCACGTGCAATGATATCGGCCGGACTCTCATTCGTATTATGCGCCACCCAATACATATCTAATTGCATTTTTACCAGTTCAGGGTCTGTTTCCCTGAGGATAAGTGCAAAACCGTGATCTCCGTTGTGATCAGTGAACTCATAGCCGTGATTGTGGTAGGCAAAGCCGAGTCCGCTTTCATTTACTTGCTCCCCTATCCGATTAAGCTTTTCGGCCATCATTTTGTAGCCTTCCATATTTCGGTGTTCTTCTGGAACAAACGGCCAGGTGATATGTTTTTGTCCGAGTATTTTTGCACCTGTAATACACTGATCTACAAAGTTTTGAAGCTCATGTTCTGAAGCATTAAAATAAGAGGCGAAATCATAATGTCCACTGGACGTGCTCAGGCCCATATCATCTAATACATTTCTGAATTCCTTTGCCTGCATTCCGTAGTAACCAATATTGCTCAGGTCCAGGCCATAGGTTTCAAAATCTTCATAGCCCATTGCCTTTACCCTTTGCAGTGTATTAATCGGGTCCTTTTCCATAAAATCCCGTACACTGAATAGCTGGAGTCCGATCTTATAGGTCCTTGCCGATGCCGGCATGCACGACCAGGGTATCATCGCCGCAGCTGTAAGGGCAGCGGATTGTTTCACAAACTGTCTTCTCGGTATATTATTCGACATAAGCTAAGGGTTAAAATGAATACTAATTTACGCCTATTCGCGTTTTAACGGTAACCAAATCACATTTCTTACTTATGAAAAACCTACTAGCAGCCTCCTTAATGGCTCTTTTCAGTCTCACTTTTCTTCACGCCCAGGAAGGATTTAAGATAGAGATTCAGGGCGGACTCCCTTTTAATGATTTTAATACCGATGTCAGCCTGGCCTTAGGCCTGGATGTAGGCTACATGCGCGCTATCAATGAGACTTTTGACCTGGGTGCTACGGTGGGCTATATCCATGGCATACCGGAAACCTTTCATTCAGAAGTAGTCTTAAC
>JAHHLF010000143.1 GCA_018679315.1 Bacteroidia bacterium
GTATAGGTGTTATCAGGAGTTATAACCTGTTTTATCCAATTGCCATAGGCAGAGCCATCAAGTTGATGAAAAAATATGTCTTCCTCTGAGGCCTTCCCTTTTTTTCTAATTCTTTTGAGTAGCATCCCATTCTCATCATATTCATTAACATCTACAGTAAATTGTTTTTTAGACACTGTACGACCCTCTTTATCCACGCCACTCAATTCGCTCCATTCCGAATTCTTAACAATGTTGCCCGTAGTATCACGCGCAATGGTATGCCTATATTGTGGTTTGTCCCTATCCATTGTAACTGTCATAAGTTTAGAAAGGGTTTGGCCATTTTCAATATCGGACCAATCGGACTGAATTTTTACCAGTTGATCATTTAGATAGTACTGTTCTGTGATCCGACCGTCCGTGGTGTCTCGCTCTATTCGTGTTTCGTCTACCCCACTATTATCTGTACGGATTATTTTGAATAGCAAATCCTGATCATTGTATATATAGTCGTATTGGGCTAGAGAAACCTTGGCATAAGAGATAATACTTTCGGTTATCCGCTTGGTTTCCGACGTATCTATGGTGTAGATATGTGCCATAGATGTTCCTCGGTCAAATTCTTTGTCCCGATATATCTCATTGCGTCTTTCCTTGATGAAATCACCTTCATAAATATAATAGGTAATGTCATAATCAGTGGTACTGTGAAGTGTTTTCAATTTCGTAAGCCGACCTTGTTTGTCGAAGCTAAATTCTTCCTTGCCATAACTGGTTATGACCGTACAGCTTTTAACCGGACCTTTTAGGTCAAAATCTTCAACAGAAAAAATTTGTGGTGCCTGGGTATAGGCTGTACTGAGTAAACAAAATACAGCGACTGGAAAAAGAAGCGTCGATTTGGGCCTAAAGCTTTTCATAGTACAAAATTACATCTATTTACCGCAATCAAAACAAATTATATGCCAAAGGGGGGTAGTACGCACTACCCCCCCCTTTATTATTTGTATGTTCGAAAAATTTATTTTACTTCTTCGAAATCTACATCTTCTACATTGTCGCCTGAACCGCTGTCTTCCGCAGCATCCTGAGCACCGCCTTCTGCACCATTTTGTTGGGCTTCGGCTTGTGCTTTATACATTTCCTCGGAAGCCACTTTCCAGGCTTCATTGATAGCATCCAACGCGGGCTGGATTACATCAAGGTCTTTAGTCTCATAAGCCTTCTTCAGTTCTTCCAGGGCATCTTCTATCGGCTTTTTCTTGTCTTCGGATAATTTATCCCCGAATTCATTCAACTGCTTTTCTGTCTGGAAGATCATCCCATCAGCTTCATTGAGCTTATCTGCCTTCTCGCGTGCAGCCTTATCCGCATCTGCATTTGCTTCAGCTTCCGCTTTCATCTTTGCGATCTCTTCATCTGTAAGACCAGAAGAAGCTTCTATCCTGATATCCTGAGTCTTGTTCGTGGCTTTGTCTGTCGCCGTTACATGAATGATACCATTCGCATCAATATCAAAGGTCACTTCGATCTGTGGTGTGCCCCTTGGCGCAGGTGGGATCCCATCTAAATGGAATCTACCAATAGTTTTGTTATCAGTAGCCATGGAACGCTCCCCTTGTAATACATGGATCTCTACTGACGGTTGATTGTCTGCAGCCGTCGAAAAGATCTGAGATTTCTTTGTTGGGATCGTCGTATTCGCATCTATAAGTTTGGTCATAACACTACCCATGGTTTCAATTCCCAGGGAAAGCGGTGTCACATCCAGAAGCAATACATCTTTCACATCGCCTGTCAAAACACCACCTTGGATAGCGGCACCAACAGCTACAACTTCATCCGGATTTACTCCTTTGGAAGGTTTCTTACCGAAAAATTTCTCCACAGCTTCCTGTACGGCTGGAATACGGGTTGAGCCACCTACCAAAATGATCTCATCAATATCGCCTTTAGAAAGCCCTGCAGCCTTTAATGCTGTACTACAAGGTTCTATTGTACGCTTGACGAGGTCGGCGATCAACTTCTCAAAAGTGGAACGTGTTAGCGTTCGCACCAAGTGCTTGGGCCCGGAGGCTGTCGCAGTCACATAAGGAAGGTTGATCTCGGTTTGAGAAGAAGATGACAATTCAATTTTTGCCTTCTCTGCTGCTTCCCTTAATCGTTGAAGAGCCATAGCATCTTCCCTCAGATCCATGCCTTCATCTTTCTTAAACTCTTCTGCCAGCCAATCAATGATCTTTTGATCTACATCATCACCACCAAGGTGGGTATCCCCATCTGTGGCCAGCACTTCAAAAACGCCGTCACCCAATTCCAGAATAGACACATCATGCGTACCTCCTCCAAAGTCGAATACTACGATCTTTTGATCAATATCTTTTTTGTCCAAACCATAGGCCAAAGAGGCCGCAGTAGGTTCATTGATAATTCGATCTACTTTAAGACCTGCGATCTCGCCTGCTTCTTTTGTTGCCTGACGTTGAGAATCATTAAAATAGGCCGGTACCGTAATTACAGCTGAAGTAACCGTCTGACCCAGGTAATCCTCTGCTGTTTTTTTCATTTTTTGCAGTATCATGGCCGATAATTCCTGAGGTGTATATAGACGTCCGTCTATATCTACTCTTGGTGTATTATTATCTCCCTTGACAACCTTATAAGGAACCCTGTCTGCTTCTTTTTTGGATTCGGAGAATTTGTTGCCCATAAATCGCTTAATGGAATAAACAGTTTTCTCCGGGTTGGTTACCGCTTGGCGTTTAGCCGGATCCCCTACCTTGATCTCGCCTCCTTCGACGAATGCAATGACAGAAGGAGTAGTCCTCTTTCCTTCTGCATTTGGGATAACAACAGGCTCATTCCCTTCCATTACAGAAACGCAGGAGTTAGTAGTACCCAAATCAATTCCAATTATCTTACTCATGTTATATGTTTTACTTAATTCGTATTTGCTTCATTTAACTGCAAATGATTATGACAAACATGATGCCAACAGGCAGAACATGACATCATGTCATTATTTCTAAGTAAATTAAAAAGTAATAAGCTGATAAAACTACGGTAAGTCCTTATTGACAGTCATCTTTACGGCGTGTGTCTATAAGGTAGATTATACGCCAGACTCCATTCTGGTTCATAAGTTGGAACGAATTTACCCCGCAATGGCTCATCTCTTCCCGCAACCAAAATTGATAATCTGTCCAGGCATTGGCCATAGGACCATCTACTTTAATAGTGTATTTGGTAATAACTTCTTTAAAGGATATGGAATCGGGAATACTGACGATGCTTTTGAGAAATTTTGAAAAATCAACATCTCTTAGTCGTGTATTCCCCTCTTTATCCTTTCCCATAGTTTGCATGATCATTCCATCTGCAACAACACTTTTGATCTTTGCTGAATCCTGGGCGTGGAATCCTTCAAAGAAGGTAAGAATAGCTTGCTTGACATTATCTTCTTCCCCCTGAGCCAAACCTAGACTGCAACAGAATAGGAGAAGGCTAAGCAAATTGATCTTCATATATGATTTTTGATTGCATAAATGTATGGATTCTTCGCGCAACCTACTATTCCGC
>JAHHLF010000149.1 GCA_018679315.1 Bacteroidia bacterium
GGTATGGTAAGTTAGTTGGGGCCTATTTTGAAAGTCATCCTAATAATCCCAATGTTCAGACTGGTCTAATTAAAGTAACTAAACCCAATCATATAGCAACTGCGGCTCTGCCTTCAACCTGGGAGATCACGGATGAATTCTACAATTTCAAATCTATCGATCCCAATAACCAGGTTCTGATGACCATCGATGAGTCTACCTATGAAGGAGGAACCAATGGCAGCAATCACCCGATGGCCTGGTATAAGGAATATGATGGGGGAAGATCTTTTTATACGGCCTTAGGACATTCCATTGAACAGTTCAATGAACCGCTCTTCATTGATCATCTGCTGGGAGGCATTAAATATGCGATCGGACTAGGCAATCCTGTTGATTATGGAAAAGCATATGCCGAATTGGTTCCGGAAGAGAATAGGTTTAGCAAAGTGACATTCTTACAGAATTTGTATGAACCCATGGAACTGGATTTGCTTACTGAAAATAAGATTCTATACATCGAACGAGGAGGGGGTGTCCACATATATGACGTACAGGAAAAAAAAGACTCATTAATAACAACACTAAACGTATTTTCAGGACTTGAAGACGGCTTACTTGGCCTTGCAGTCGACCCGAATTATTCGGAAAATAGTTGGGTGTATTTATACTATTCAAATCCGGATGAAGAAGTGCAACACTTATCGCGGTTCGACCTAGTTGACGATATGCTACTTACCGATTCGGAAAAGATCTTACTCAAAATACCCACACAGCGCGAGGAATGTTGTCATTCTGCAGGATCCCTGGAATTTGGTCCGGATGGTCTTTTATACGTATCAACCGGCGATAATACCAACCCGCATGCTTCAGACGGCTTTGCCCCTATTGATGCACGGGAAGGCCGTAGTCCATGGGATGCCCAAAAATCGAGTGCCAATACAAATGATCTTAGAGGGAAAATTCTTCGCATTAAACCAGAGACAGACGGCACATACAGCATACCAGAAGGCAATCTTTTCCCGGAAGGCACAGCTAAAACGCGACCCGAGATCTATGTAATGGGAAATCGAAATCCGTACCGTTTTTCTATCGATTCAGAGACTAATTATCTCTATTGGGGTGAGATTGGTCCTGATGCCAATACAGATTCGCTCAATGTAGGACCCAAAGGGTATGACGAAATTAATCAGGCAAGGCAAGCGGGAAATTTTGGTTGGCCACAGTTCATAGCCGATAACAAAGCCTATAATACTCGGGATTTCGCTGCACAGACCACAGGTGCGGTCTTTGATTCTTTACAACCTCTCAATCAATCCCCGAATAGTACCGGGCTAGAAAAATTACCTCCGGCACAACCGGCTATGATCTACTACCCATATAGCAATTCAGAAGAGTTTCCTGCCCTGGGATCAGGTAGCCGTAATGCTATGGCAGGACCGATTTATTACAGCAAGGATTTTGAAGATAGCGGCCATAATTGGCCCGATTACTTTGATGGTAAATTATTAGCCTATGATTGGATGCGAGGCTGGATATTTGCCGTTGCCATGGACGATGATGGTGATTTCAGTAAAATTACACAGATCGTCCCCAATATGAAATTGTACAATCCAATTGACATGGTCTTTGGTCCGGACGGGGCCTTATATATACTTGAGTACGGAACCGGGTGGTTTACCCAAAACCCTGACGCAAGTCTATCCCGAATAGAGTTTGTTAAAGGAAACAGGGCTCCTTTAGCTCAAATTACCGCTGATCAGACTATTGGTGGCTTGCCACTCACCGTACAATTTGAAGGTCGGAATTCTATTGATTATGACGGGGATCCTTTGACATACAAATGGAATTTTGGGGATTCGGGGGCCGAATCAACTGAGATGAACCCATCATATACATTCAACGAATCAGGCAGGTATAAAGTCGTGTTAGAAGTTATGGATGACGCCGGTTTCACGGACCTTACGGAAACAGAAATATTAGTTGGCAATGAATTGCCAGAGATCTCCTGGGAGATCGTTAAAGGCAATAGTAGCTTTTATTGGCCTGATCAGGAATTAGATATACAATATAAGGTTAACGTACAGGATGAAGAAGATGGCAGCCTTTCCGAAGGAAGTTTAGACCCCTCACGTGTGACCGTTTCTTTCAATTACCTGCCTCAGGGAAGTGATAATATAATAGGCGCCAAAACACACGCAGATATGGCCACTGCTGCTTATTCTAATATCGGAAAGTCCTTGATCGAAGGATCAGACTGCATGGCATGTCATAAGGAAAAGGATAGCTCCATTGGGCCCTCCTATTATGCGATCGCAGAACGATACGCCGATCAGGAAACAGCGACCGACATGCTTTCTGAAAAGATCAGGAATGGCGGTGCTGGAAATTGGGGTGAAACTGCAATGGCAGCACATCCAAGTATTTCGGAGGCCGAATCCAGGCAAATGGCTGAATATATTCTTTCCTTGTATGGCCCATCAGGCGCACAACCAAAGGGTCAACC
The DNA here is from genome assembly GCA_018679315.1 of Bacteroidia bacterium. GTDB lineage: Bacteria > Bacteroidota > Bacteroidia > Flavobacteriales > Flavobacteriaceae > HDS-28. The sequence goes on from JAHHLF010000149.1 coordinate 2,486, forward strand.
AACCGAAGGCAATTTCACCAGTATTGATCACTTGGAATCCAAAAGCCGTGGAAGCTATATAT
>JAHHLF010000059.1 GCA_018679315.1 Bacteroidia bacterium
CGTTGTAATTACGTACTTGTAAGAGCTGGGGGCTGAGAAGGCAGAATATATCTTCGTACAGGTGACTAATTTAGGTAAATATAATGAGTAAAGATAAGGTACAAATTTTTGATACCACCTTGCGTGACGGGGAGCAAGTTCCCGGGTGCAAACTGGATACAAAACAGAAGCTGGTTATTGCACAACGCCTTGATGATTTGGGGGTTGATGTCATAGAGGCCGGCTTTCCCATTTCCAGCCCGGGTGATTTCAAATCAGTAAGCGAGATCGCAGGGATCGTTAAGAAGGCTACTGTTTGTGGCCTTACTCGTTCTGTGAAAAAGGATATTGAGGTGGCGGCAGAGGCATTAAAGCCCGCGCGAAAGCCCAGAATACATACGGGAATCGGTACTTCCGATTCGCATATTCAATTTAAATTCAATTCGGACCGCGACCGAATCCTGGAGCGCGCCGTTGATGCAGTTTCTTATGCCAAAAAATTTGTTGAAGACGTAGAATTCTATGCGGAAGATGCAGGTAGAACGGAAAATGAATACCTGGCCCGGGTGTGCGAAGCGGTAATAAAAGCTGGTGCCACCGTGCTTAATATTCCCGATACTACGGGCTATTGCCTCCCTGAAGAGTACGGAGCCAAAATGAAATATCTTAAAGAAAATGTAACAGGAATTGACAAGGCCATTCTTTCCTGTCATTGTCATAACGACCTGGGCTTAGCTACTGCAAATTCTATTGCAGGGGTAATTAATGGAGCCAGGCAAATTGAATGCACGATCAATGGTATCGGCGAACGAGCCGGTAATACATCGCTGGAAGAAGTTGTCATGATCCTAAGGCAACACCCTTATTTGAATTTAGATACTAATATCAATAGCAAATTACTACTGGATACCAGCCAAATGGTTTCTCAGAAAATGGGAATGCCGGTGCAGCCAAATAAGGCCATTGTAGGCGCCAATGCGTTTGCCCATAGCTCAGGTATCCACCAGGATGGGGTTATTAAGAAAAGGGAAACGTATGAGATCATAGACCCCGCAGATGTAGGCGTAACCGAATCATCTATTGTGCTTACAGCGCGAAGCGGTCGGGCTGCCCTGGCATACCGTGCTAAAAAAGTGGGTTATGAACTAACGAAAGTTCAGCTGGACAAAGTATATGAGACTTTCCTGCGATTTGCAGATAAGCAAAAGGAAATAAAGGATAAAGACATCCATGTAATTATAGAAAACAGTAATATTAACCTTGAAGTATTGTATAAATGAAGTTGAAGATCGCCGTTCTCAAGGGAGATGGCATTGGTCCTGAAGTAACCAATCAAGCCATCAAATGCCTAAATGCAATCGCCGAAAATTTTGGTCATACATTTGACTATACCGAAGGGGTTGTTGGCGCTGCTGCAATAGATCAAACCGGGGATCCTCTACCGGAAGCAACCCTGGATCTATGTAAAAATTCCGATGCTGTCCTTTTTGGTGCAATAGGAGATCCGAAATACGACAATAATCCGGATTCGAAAGTAAGGCCGGAACAGGGTCTGTTAAGGTTGAGAAAAGGGCTGGGCTTGTATAGTAATATTCGTCCGGTAAAGGTCTTCCCTACCCTAATTGGTAACTCGCCTTTAAAAAAGAAAATAATACGAGGTACCGATTTTGTCATTTACAGAGAGCTGACTGGCGGTATCTATTTTGGGGAAAAGACACTGAGTGAAGATGGCACAGAGGCCTCTGACTTATGTATTTATTCGGAAGCTGAGATCAGCAGGATCGCTCACCTGGCTTTTAAAGCCGCCAAAAACCGTAGAAAAAAACTAACCTTGGTAGACAAGGCCAATGTGCTGGAATCTTCAAGGCTATGGAGACGCGTGGTCACCAAGATCGGCGAAAGCTATCCGGATGTGGAATTATCCTTCCTCTTTGTAGATAATGCCGCTATGCAACTTATTCTAAATCCAAGTCAATTTGATGTAATTCTCACAGAGAATATGTTCGGAGATATCCTTTCTGATGAGGGAAGCGTCATCGGGGGATCGATCGGGCTGCTACCTTCTGCTTCCGTAGGAGACGATAATGCGATGTTTGAGCCGATACACGGATCCTATCCTCAGGCTACAGGAAAAGATATTGCTAACCCCATTGCCGCCATTTTATCGGCAGCGATGTTGCTGGATCATTTTGGTTTGGATGAAGAATCCCGGGCAGTAGTACTCGCTGTATTCAAGGCGATGAAAAAAGAGATCGTCACAGAAGATCTAAATGCAGATTCAGAATTTGGAACAGAAGCTGTTGGGGATTTTATCGCCAATAATATTGCGATGTCAGATGATCATATCAGTCTGAATCGGGAAAATATATGGTTGGGTAAATCAACCATAATTTAAGCCTATATTTTAGTCACCAAAAAAAGGTCTTCTCAGTAGAAGGCCTTTTTTATTGGGCTCTGATCACCTGTATAAGACTATCAAATTCTACTTTGAATTCCTCAAATTTCTCACCCGTTGCCGGGCCGTTAAAACCGGTATGTATATTTCTAACTTCCCCTTTTTTATCAATAAAAATTGTCGTGGGATAAGATAACACATGATTGAGCATAGGCAGTTTTTCATTTGCTTTAGCCTTGTTGGAAGTACCATACTGTGCTAAGAGAACAGGATATTGGATCCCCAATTTATCCTTTAATCGCTTAATGCCTTTAAAAGCCCTTTCTTTTGTAGGTGCATATTCAAATGCCAAAGCGATCACCTTAAGATCCGGATATTTCTTGGTATTCATATAACCGGCTAAATATTTGGATTCATCCAGGCAATTCGGACACCAGGTTCCCATGATCTGAAGAAGCACTGCTTTGTCCTTATAGGTTGGATCTGCCAGAGAGATCAAACTCCCTTCCTCATCGGGAAATGAAAATGCGATCCCATTATAGCCCTCTTTAATATAGGTTAGCGAATTAGCATCCGGCAATTCAAAATCCGGATTGGGTTTGGCAACAAATAATTCCTTAGAGTGATTCCC
>JAHHLF010000129.1 GCA_018679315.1 Bacteroidia bacterium
GATGAGGATCACCTGGGTGATATGGACTTTAAAGTAACCGGTACTTCCGAGGGTATTACTGCATGCCAAATGGATATCAAGGTAAAAGGATTGTCTTATGAAGTACTGATCGAAGCCCTGGCACAAGCTCGGGATGGTCGATTACATATTCTTGAGAAATTGATCGAAACGATTCCTCAGCCAAATGCAGACGTTAAACCTCATGCACCAAAAATGGTGACTGCGGTGATCGCTAATGAATTTATCGGTGCCTTGATCGGCCCAGGAGGAAAAGTTATACAGGAATTACAGAAAGAAACCGGTACGACGATTGTCATAAATGAAGATCCTGTCACTGAAGAAGGTATCGTAGAGATCCTTGGTACAGACCAGGATGGAATTGACAAAGTACTTGCAAAAATAGATTCCATTACCTTCAAACCTGATGTAGGCAGTGTCTACGAAGTGAAGGTGATCAAGATGCTAGATTTTGGTGCTGTGGTGGAATATATTGATGCTCCGGGAAATGAAGTACTGCTTCATGTATCTGAAATGGCATGGGAACGCACAGAAAATGTTTCTGATGCCGTAAGTATGGGCGATACCTTTGATGTCAAATATTTTGGCATCGATTCCCGTACCCGTAAGGAGAAAGTTTCCAGGAAAGCTTTACTGCCTAAACCTGAAGGTTGGGTAGAACGCCCACCACGCAGGGATAACCGCGGCGGTGGAGACCGAAGAGGTGGAAACAGAAAACCTCAAAGGAGTAGAAATTAGTTTCTAATACCTTTTAATACACCAAAACCCGGCAAATAGCCGGGTTTTTTGTGTTTTTAGGCCTAAAACTCAATTTTTTAGACCCTCTTTGTAACATTTGGCGTGTTTTTACGTATAAGTATATGCAGCCCTATTGGGCAGCACTGAATTTGATCACATTTTATGAGACAGTTAAAAATCACAAAACAGGTTACCAACAGGGAAACCGCGTCGTTGGACAAGTACTTACAAGAGATCGGAAAAGTAGACCTTATTACTGCCGATGAAGAAGTAGAATTGGCCCAGCGCATAAAAATGGGAGACCAGGTTGCTTTGGAGAAATTAACCAAGGCCAACTTGCGTTTCGTTGTTTCCGTAGCCAAACAATATCAAAATCAGGGGTTAACCCTGCCCGATCTGATCAATGAAGGAAATCTGGGATTGATCAAAGCCGCACAAAGGTTTGACGAAACACGAGGTTTCAAATTCATCTCGTACGCAGTATGGTGGATAAGACAATCCATTCTTCAGGCACTTGCTGAACAATCGCGTATTGTTCGACTGCCCTTGAACAAGATCGGATCGATCAATAAGATCAACAAGACTTTTGCCTTTTTGGAGCAAGCGCATGAGCGTATGCCTTCGGCCGAAGAAATTGCCAAGGAATTAGACATGACCGTAGAAGACGTCAAGCAATCCTTGAAAAATTCGGGTCGACATGTATCTATGGATGCTCCCTTGATCGACGGTGAAGATTCCAACCTTTATGATGTACTCAGAAGTGGGGAATCACCTAATCCAGACAGGGAATTATTGCATGAATCCCTGCGTACGGAAATCGAAAGGGCTCTTGAAACGCTTACACCAAGGGAAGCAGACGTGATCCGTTTATATTTTGGATTGGCCGGTCAGCATTCAATGACTTTGGAAGAGATCGGGGAAACATTCGATCTTACCAGAGAACGTGTAAGACAAATTAAAGAAAAAGCGATCCGGAGGTTGAAACATACGTCCAGAAGCAAAATATTGAAGACCTATTTGGGCTAAGCCAATAGGTACAATGAATTGCGACTTTGGTTTAAAAGTTGTAATTTAGGAGATAACAACAGGTCATCATGACTGTTCGTTTTTTGATTGATGAATAAACTCCGGTTAGCGCCGGAGTTTTTCATTTAGTAGAATTAGCTAAGTGGATAATAAAAAGCTTTCCGCATAACTTCCAGGCTTTTGGGCAAAGCAATATCCGGATCTTCGAGTCCTTCAAACTCCACGGAAATATAGCCTTTGTACCCAACCTTGCGCATCAGGTCGCCAAATTTTTCATAGTCGATATCCAGGCTATACCATTTTCCACCACCGTAGTACGTTTTAGCCTGTACCAGACATGTTTGAGGGGCCAGTACTTCAAACTGTGCATCTCGGTTTTCCAGGAAATTTCCGGTATCAAGTGTTACCTGTAACCAGGGATTGTTTATCTCATCAACAATCCGTTTCACCCCGTCAGCAGTTCTCCCGAGACCCCAATGGTTCTCCAATCCCAGCACCACACCGCATTTTTCGGCAACGGGCATACATTCGGCAATGGCATCTATCACCCATTTAAAACCGTCATCATCCGTATAACCCTCTAATGTGGGTTCTATACCTTTATTGGCCATCAAAGCGTCGAATGACTCTGAAGTACCCCATCTTCCCGTATTTAACCGCATGGTGGGAATACCCAGGGAATACGCCAATTCGATCTGATGGATCGTTTTGGCAATATTCTCATCCCGTTTCTCCTTCTCAGGATATACAAAGCCCTGATGGGTTGAAAATCCCATCAGGTCCAAGCCCACATGATAGGCCCTTTTCTTTAAAGATTGTAAATAGGCATTCTCCTCAGATTCCATTTGAACTAAGAGGAGTTCTATGCCATCAAAACCCATGGCCGCAGCCTTATCAATGCACATTTCAATTGGGGTTTCCTCTTTAGGCCCATTAAATCGCCAGAAAGAATACGTACTCACCCCAATAGGATTATGTCTGACCGCCACAGCTGCTTCTTTTGTAGTTTCCTCGTTTTGCTTAGTTGAAGGATCACATGCTGTTGTAAGCACGCCTGCTCCTGCCAGGGCTGAAGCCGCAATAAATTTTCTTCGTTCCATAATATATAGTAGTTTAGAAGGAGGACTATTAAGGTACAAAACTGTATGGATAAAAAACCAGGAATTTTTGGATTCAATCCCATCAAACTTTACCTCATTGTAATATTCATTGGGCTTTTTTCGGCATGTAAACTCACAGTGGATAAAGATGAATCGGATCAAGTGAGTGTCGAAACAGCTCCCCTCTCTCCTGCTGAAGAGAATTTCATTGAGGCTAAGTTGCAATATGAAATGGAGCCGGATAATCCGGATAAGCTGATCTGGTATGGCCGGCGTGCTGCCTATTTAGGCAAGTATGACAAGGCACTGGAACTATATACACTAGGCCTTGAAAAATTTCCTGATGACCCAAGATTTCTCAGGCATCGGGGGCATCGCTATATTTCTACTCGGCAATTCGAAAAAGCGATCGCAGACCTCAGTCGGGCAGGGGAAATGATCGAAGGCACAGAAAACACTATAGAGCCCGATGGCTTGCCTAATGCGCGAAATATTCCCGTAAGCACCATACACGGGAATATCTGGTACCATCTGGGGTTGGCCTATTACCTGGTACACGACTATCAAAATGCCTATAACGCTTATTTAAAATGCCGAGAAAGTGGTTCTCTTCCGGATAATATCGTATCGAGCACTCATTGGTTATATATGATACAACGGCGCCTGGGGGACGAAGAAAAGGCACGATCTGTTTTAGATCCTATTGAGCCAGACGCAGATATCATTGAGAATTTCAGCTATTATGATCTTTGCCGGTTCTATAAAGGTGATCTTCCAATAGATTCCGTGCAGGGTGCGGCCGGGTCGCCTTCGTCTGACGCCATGAAATACGGTTTGGGTAATTGGTATTTCTATTCTGGGGATAAAGAAAAAGCAAGGGAAATTTGGGAAGAGATATTGGCTGGAAATTCAGAAAGTTCGTTTGGTTATATAGCTGCCGAAAGTGATCTTGCTCATTATTTTGCCAAGGATTGATTGTCAGAAAACTGGGCCTAAAGTCCTATATTAGGTCTGTAAATATTTCAATTGATGTCTGAAGAACAAGCTTATATCCTGGGCACAGATCAGGAAGAGTTATACAGATTGGGCCTGCAACACCAGGTGTGGGCAGAAGAAGCCCAGATCGGGTGGCGACTAGCGGGTTTCGGTGCCGGCCAGACCTTACTTGATCTCGGATGCGGACCCGGGTACTGTACAGAAGAGCTGGCTTTTATTGCCGGGATCCGAGGCAAAGTTATCGGTATAGACAAGTCCGAAAATTATATAGATCACCTACAGCAGGTAAATCAACTTCGGGGTCTCAATATTGAAGCTATTCATGCAGATTTTTACGAAATGTCCCTCGAGGATAACAGTCTTGACGGTATGTATTGCCGATGGGCCCTGGCATGGTTGCCCAATCCTATTCAAGTCCTCGAAAAAGTGTACAAGGCCTTAAAACCCGGTGGGCGGATGGTAATCCATGAATACTACGATTGGTCGACCCTGCAAACGGAACCCGATATGCCTGCATTAATGACGGGTATTCGTGCTGCATTGGACAGTTTTAAGAAATCTGAAGGGGAGATCGATATCGGCAGGGAATTACCGGCAAAATTAACAAAGATGGGTATGAAGATCTTAAGCACGCGGCCTATGTCTAAGATCGCTACCCCCGGAAATGTCGTATGGCAGTGGCCAAAATCCTTTTTCTACAGCTATTTTCGCAGATTAGTCCCTATGGGATACTTATCAGAAAAGGAAGTAGCAGCAGCCCTTGAAGAAATGGAAGCGCTAGAGAAAACGGTTGGTGCATCTATTTGTACCCCTTTAATGTTCGAAGTAATTGCAGAAAAATAGCCCTCTTTCAAAAGTTGGCGTTTCACTACCTTTGCAGGGGTAAATCAAGGAATATATGAGTTCAGTTAAAATCGCCCCTTCCCTATTGGCCGCCGATTTCGGTAATCTTCAACGCGATGTGGAAATGGTCAATGATAGTGCAGCAGATTGGCATCATTTAGATATCATGGATGGCGTTTTTGTCCCAAACATCTCATATGGAATGCCTGTCATAAAAACGATTGCTACACATGCTACCAAACCACTGGATGTTCATTTAATGATCGTAGATCCCGACAGGTACATTCAAGCTTTTGCCGACCTCGGAGCCAATATCCTCTCTGTGCACTATGAAGCTTGTACACATCTCCACAGGACATTGCAGGCCATTAAAGAAGCAGGAATGAAAGCCGGTGTGGCTATAAACCCGCATACACCGGTTACTGTTTTAGAAGATACATTAAAAGATATCGACCTGGTATGTATGATGAGTGTGAACCCGGGATTTGGCGGACAGTCATTTATTCAGAATACGTTTAAAAAGGTAAGGCAGTTAAAAGAAATGATCGAGGCACAAAATACAGATACATTGATCGAGATAGATGGCGGTGTAAATGATCAAAACGCCGGACACCTGGTTGAAGCGGGTGCAGATGTATTGGTGGCTGGAAGTTTTGTCTTCAGGTCAGAAGATCCTAAAACCACAATTGCCTCCTTAGCCTCCACAGCTTCCTAAGAATCCTTAAGTAAGTATTTTATCAGATCGGTAGTGGTAACAATACCCACTAATTCATCACCTTTTACAACAGGTAAGGAATGGTATTCACTCTTTACAAAGATCTTGGCTACTTCCTTAATGCTATTATCAGGCGCAACAGTTGTCAGTACGCTTCGCATCAATTGGGGTATAGTGAACATCTCATAAATCGAAGAAGACACATTTTCCTCCTCCCTATACGCTCCATCAGCAAAACTGATCCTGAGTAGATCATTCATACTGAGCATCCCAACAATGCTTTTCCCATCAACCACGGGAATATGGCGAATCCGATGCTTTTTAAATAAATGCTCGGCCTTATCCAATCCGTCTGTTTTCTTCAATGTGACCAGGTCTGTTGCCATGATCGCTGATATAGGTACTCCTATTTGAACATTCATGATCATTTCTTTAGTAATTCATCTTAAATGTCCTTGAATTTTAGAACTAAAAGAATGACAAAAGTCATGTTGCACGGAAGAATAACGTCTCTTCATATCGCAAATTGTGTTGTACTTTTACAGGACGAATCAATTGCATGGAAAAGTTTGATGTACTAATTATCGGTGGCGGCCCCATAGGTATCGCTTGTGGTTTGGAAGCCAAAAAGAAGGGTCTTAGTTACGTGATCATTGAGAAAGGCCCTATTGTAAACTCCTTGTTTAACTATCCCGTGAATATGCAGTTCTTTTCTTCATCGGAACGATTGGAGATAGATAATATTCCCTTTATCAGCAAAGAGGCCAAACCAAAGCGCAATGAGGCTTTAGAATATTACAGAAGGATCGTCACTTCCAATCAGTTAAATATCCATCTGTTTGAAAGGGTATTGGATGTTGAAAAAACACCGGAAGGGTTTACTATCATATCCGACAAGTCCAAATATGCTGCAGATCACATCGTTGTGGCGACCGGTTTCTATGACCTGCCCAATATGCTAAATGTCCCCGGGGAAGAACTTTCAAAGGTCTCACACTACTACAAGGATCCGCATTTTTATGCCAGTCAGAAATTAGCAGTGATCGGAGCGAGTAACTCTGCTGTAGATGCAGCACTGGAGTGTTGGCGAAAAGGCGCTGAGGTAACTATGATCATTCGTGGACCTGAAGTAGGACAACGGGTAAAATATTGGGTCAGACCGGATATTTTAAATCGTATTAATGAAGGGAGCATAGCCGCTTACTACAATGCCGAAATAAAAGAGATCACTGAAAAAGAGATCATCTTTATAACCCCAGACGGTGAACAGCGCATTGAGAACGATTTTGTATTGGCTCTGACCGGCTATATGCCAAATTTCGCTTTTCTGGAACGCCTTGGTATCACCTTATCAGACGATGCCAACAAATTTCCTGAATACAATAAAGATACAATGGAGACCAATGTGCCGGGATTATACCTGGCCGGTGTGATCTGTGGGGGCATGGAAACCCATAAGTGGTTTATTGAGAATTCCAGGATACATGCGAAGATCATTATGAAGGCCATTCAGGAAAAATCTGCATCCGAGGCATAGATTGAAATCCTGTATATTTAAGTTTCTCTAAAAACAATCCGATCATGTCCGAACAACTGCATAAAATGACGGAACAGCATTGTTCCAATCCTCCTGCTAAATACGACGATTTAAAAGTCCTTTTTCTTAATTGTACTTTAAACCGCACACCTGTTTTATCACATACGGAAGGAGTGATCCAAATAGCGCAAAAGATCTTTGAGGCCAATGGTGTGTCTACCAAGATCATCAGACCCGTAGATTACGAGATCCCCGCCGGCTTAGGCCTGGATATGTCAGAAACCCCGGAATGGGATCGGGACGACTGGCCACAAATTCAAAAGGAAATTGACGCATGCGATATTCTTATTCTTTGCACCTCGGTATGGTTGGGGGAAAAATCTTCGGTCTGTAACCGTACCCTGGAACGTATGTATGGCTATACCCATCAATTCAATGAGAAAGGTCAGTACAGAGATTACGGCAAGGTAGGAGCCACCCTGATCACCGGGAATGAGGATGGTGTTAAACATTGCGCCATGAACATTTTATTCTCGCTCTCACATATAGGGTATACAGTGCCTCCTCAAGCCGATGCGGGCTGGATGGGGGAAGCCGGACCAGGTCCTTCTTATAGGGATGAAGGTTCGGGCGGACCCGAAAATGATTTCACGAACAGGAATACTACCTTCCTTGTTTGGAATTGCCTGCACCTGGCCAGGATGCTAAAAGACCAGGGAGGAATCCCTGCACATGGCAACCAGCCTGATGAATGGGATGCCGGATGCAAAGCAGGGTTTGATAGCCCGGAGCATAAGCGATAACTGACTCTTACCTATAGATAACCCCTCGACTCCGCTCGGGGTGACCCCATCAATTGGGCGCACGAAACGTTTAACTATCAACAGACAACAAACAACGGATTACTTCGTGATACTCATTATGCTCGTGCTCGAAAACCTGCCTTCCGGCAGGCAGTTACCAACTCTGCCCTGTGGTTTAAGTCACAGGTCTTCTTTTTACTGGAATCAAACACGGCACAGCCATTTCTTGTTAAATATTGTTAAATACTTGATTTTCTGCTATTTATGTGTATATTATATATAGATGAATTCAATAAACTTCAAGCGAATTAGCTACGTGTTCTAAGTCAAGCAATTGACTTTACTTCTCTTTTGTGGAAGCCATGCTTCCCTCTTCACATCTCAAATAAAAAAAGCAAATGTTGATCTATATGCCTATTCAGGCAGATCTAACTACTGCCTTAAAGGAATTAATAATCTTAAACTATACAGAACATGAATACCATAGAAACAATAAAGACAAAAAGTAAAAAGCTGGGGTTTTCGCACTTAGAAACCGCGGAGATCGTAGTAAATCTAAATACACTACTCGCAAATTATCAGGTTTTTTATCACAAGCTGAGAACATTTCACTGGAATGTGGAAGGTCCGGAATTCTTTGAATTACATGAAGAATTTGAAAAAGAATACAACAAAACTCAAAATCATATTGACATGATTGCAGAACGTATTCGCGTCTTCGGCATAAAGCCAAAATTTGGACTAAAAAAGATCCTTGAAATGTCTGATATAAAAGAGCGAGACGACAAAATCTCGGCTCTTGAAATGGTTCGTGAACTCCTGAAAGACTTTGAAATCCTGCATTCCTCATTGCTAGACGCATTAAATTCTTCCTTGAATACAGGAGATGTCGCCACAGAGCAGATGATCACGGATTTCATACGAGATCTCGAAAAACGACATTGGATGTTTACTTCCTTTTTGAAGTAGTTCGCACTGTCTAATTAAAACGAATTATAAATTCTAAAAAATTAAATTATAATGAAATATCTAAATAATATACTACCCCTCTTACTAATGCTTTATACCGTAAATGCAACCCTGGCACAGGATGGGAAAAGTGAAATTATGAATGCACGGATCGAAAAAACTTTTGTCATTGATCAAAATGGCACTAAAATGCCCTTGTTCTTGAAGATCCTGGAACATCGTGATTATCCCGAAGCGCATAAATTGCAATCCGATTCTACAAAATTTGAAGATGCCAAGGTTACTAAACTGATCGCTATAGACGAAAAGAAAGATGGCACTTATGACAGGTACATCGTGCTTACTTATTATAGATCCCTAACCGATTCGTTTAAGTTGGTTGCGCGTCCTGATGGTTTTGCTATTCAGGTAGACGATAAAGAACTCACATACTTCCATGAGACAGGAATATACTTTGTCAATAATGCAGACAAGGACTTTTTCAAAATTGAAGAATTCAGGGATATCATCTAGTGAAGTGTCAAAAGAATTAAACCGGAGCATGCTCCGGTTTTTTTAATTCTATATTTTGACCGTTTAAAACAAAATGTATGATTTGAAATGCCAGGAACCTGCTTTGCCTGGACTAACAGCTAGCTTTCTAATCCAGATAGAAACGCCTCTGCATTTTTCAAATGACTATCCTTTTTATGTTGAGACATCTTGTCAAACGTGTGCAGCAACATACTCAATCTGGGATTCGACTGAAAGAAATCGCGATGCTTGTGCATAAAATTCCAAAAAAGTCCATCCCATGTATCTTGCCATTCTCCCTTTTTATAATTGCTCATTTTCATCAAATAGTTGCTACTACTGATATAAGGCTTGGTAGCCATCAACCCGCCATCGGAAAACTGACTCATTCCGTAAACATTAGGCACCATCACCCAATCATAAGCATCAATAAAAAGTTCCATAAACCATCGATATACTTCGTCTGGGTCAAATTCACACAGTAGCATAAAATTCCCTAAAACCATCAATCGTTCAATGTGATGACAATACCCTGTTCTCAAGATTTTTGAGATGGTCTTGTCTACAGGGTCAATACCCGTTGTACCGTCATAAAAGGAAGGGGGTATTTTCCTAGTAAAACCCCAATAATTAAGCTTTCTCTGGTCACTACCCCGTATCTGGTAAATACCTCTGATAAACTCTCGCCAACCTATAATCTGGCGTATGAATCCTTCTGTGGAATTAATAGGGATATCGTTTGCTTCGGCATAGGCCAAACTGTTTTTAAGTATGTCCTTAGGCAAGATTAGTCCAACATTTAACATCGGAGTCAGGACACTGTGGTTCAATATTGAATGATCAGCCATAATAGCATCCTCAAAAGAACCAAATTCCATAAAGCGCTCTTCAAGGAAATTTTTAAACCATTCTTGAGTGTCTTTAAAGTTCGTTGGGTACAATGGTTGGTCCGTTACGTATCCTAAATGATGCGAGAAATGGTTTTCTACGTACGCCTTTGCGTCTTCATAGTATTTATCTGAATCCGGAAATGCTATTGGGGGAGGCATTTTATTTGCAGGATATTTTTTTCGATTTTCCGTATCGTATGTCCACTTACCCCCTATTGGCTTACCATCATTTTCCAGGAGAACATTCAATCTTTTCCGTTGGTCTTTATAAAAGGTAGTTTGATAGTATTTCTTCTTGTCTTTTTTGAAAAAGGGCCCTAATTGCTCAGCTGAATTAAGGAACATCGGGGATTGCAAAACCGCAGTTTCCAAATCATTATTGATACAGGCTTCCTTAATTCTGCTATCTAACCAATTATCAACAGGGTCAATGTACATTAGCTGTTTAAACCCAAGGCGATATAATTCGGGAACCAGCCTCCTGACATCTGAAATATCTGATATCGCTTCTATATATTTTACTTCACAATCTTTGGATACTAAATAGGCCTCGTAGTTCTTCATAC
>JAHHLF010000017.1 GCA_018679315.1 Bacteroidia bacterium
GGTTATGATTACGCCAAGAATAAACATCAGTCGTCACTTTCAAATGAACTGAAGGATTGATCTACCAAAGATCGCTGAGTTCCTGCTTAATGTATGAGAGGGCTGCATCGCTCGGAGCACGTTTCTCCATCATTTCGGTCAAAACAACTTCCCTTAACTTATCTGCCGAATTCACCTTATCGGATAATCCCGATTTACGTATCAGTTGAATCGTTGCATTTTTAGCCGCTGTAATGATGTTCCAGCATTCATCACTCAGATAGATTTGCTGGGATAAATTATGTTCAAATTCCTGTTCAATGTTTGCTATAAGTAAAGTTTCATAACCATTTTTATCTGAGGAAGTTGGCTGAACTCTTGTGATTAATTTATTCGGTGAAATACGCTCCAGAAAAAGCGCCATGCGCTCATAGGCTTGCAAGCGGATTGGGAGGGTATTTACCTGTATGTCTTTATGCAATAAATACCGTCGTCGACCATCTTCATTCTTTGTATGTTCTTTAAAAAAATAATAAGCGATCAAGCCCGTTATTAGCGCCGGAACGGCATAAAGCAGAATTTCAAATACTTTAGATAATTCCATAGTTTATTGATTTAATGAGGGGGTTTTACCTCCTAAATATATACAATCTTTTAATTCCTGCATATTTTTGAAGGGAACCGGTGTTTTTTCATAATTATAAGTCTTATCAAGATCCTTGGACAGATTATGATCATCGACATTGACATCGATATCATTCATAACGAATTGACAGGGATGCTCGTATCCGGCCGCGTGTGTGATTTCAATCAACTCCTTACGGAAGGTTTTAAAATACTGTGCAAGGCGTTCTGATTTTAATGGAATGTTTATACCGTTCTGCAACCACTTCTTCTGGGTAGCCACGCCACTTGGGCATCTGTTGGTATGACAGATCTGCGCCTGGATACATCCTATGCTCATCATAGCCTCTCGTGCCACATTGATGCAATCGGCACCCATGGCAAAAGCCATAGCTGCCTTAGCAGGAAAGCCCAGTTTCCCACTTCCTATAAAGACGATGCGCTTGGTGAGGCCTTTGTGCTGAAATAATTTATACAGATCGCTAAATCCATAAACCCAGGGTAAGGAAACATGATCGGCAAAACTTGGTGGCGCAGCTCCCGTACCACCTTCTCCACCATCTACAGCAATAAAATCCGGACCTTTATTGGTTTCAAGCATCAGATCAGCCAGTTCTTCCCATTCCTCCAATTTTCCTATGGCAGCTTTTATACCTACAGGCAATCCCGTTTGCTCAGCTATTTGCTCAATAAATTCAAGCAATTCAGGGACATTGGTAAAGGCCGTATGATTTGGCGGAGATAAGACATCTTTGCCAACTTCTACACCTCTGATTTCTGCAATTTCTTTACTGATTTTTTTTCCAGGAAGGACGCCACCTTTACCTGGTTTTGCACCTTGCGACAACTTCACCTCTATGGCTCTGATAAAAGGGTTATCCTCTACCAGTTTGACCAATTTCTCCATAGAGAATTTACCATCTTCAGTACGTACCCCAAAATACCCTGTACCAAAATGAAAAACAACATCTCCACCGAAACTGTGATAGGGCGAAAGCCCACCCTCACCTGTGTTATGATAGGCATTGGCTATCTGAACACCCTTATTTAAAGACTCTACAGCTTTGGCTGATAGAGATCCGAAGCTCATCGCAGAGACGTTGATCACCGAGGCAGGACGATACGGTCTTTTCCTGTTATTATAGCCACCTATGACCTTAGCACATGGTAAAAAGCTATGATCTTCTCTATTGGGATGTCCCTTGGGCATTCGATACGGGATCATTGCATTATTGATAAAGATATGCTGATGCGCATAAATATCACGATCGGTTCCAAAGCCTTCATAATTGTTTTCCTGCTTTGCCGATGCATAGATCCAGCTACGCTCAATACGGTTGAAAGGTAATTCTTCCCTATTGTTCGCCACAAAATATTGACGAATCTCAGGTCCGAATTTTTCAAACAAATAACGGATGTGACCAACAACCGGGAAATTATGACTTATTGTATGTCTCTTTTGTAGAAAAACATCTCTAAATGCCAGAGCCGCCAAAGCGATCAGGATCCAAATCCACCATGAGATATTAGACAGAATCTCTACTATTTGGTCCATGCATTAATTATTTAAATAATCGAGTGACATCTGAACAAATGTCTTAACGCCTAATAATAAACCACTCTCGTCGATATAGAAATCAGGAGTATGGTGTGGAAAGGCTTCAGTTTCACCCGGAGCCATCCCGCCTAAGAAGAAATACAAGCCCGGAACTTCTTTTTGAAAGAATGAAAAATCCTCAGCTCCCGTAATGGCCTTGATCTCAAATACTTTGTCATCACCGGCCGCTTTTTTAAGCGAAGGCAACATTTGGGCCGTAAGCTCAGGATCGTTATACGTAATCGGGTAGCCTTCATCGATGTCTATGGTCGCTTCTGCTCTATATGCTTTTGCAATTGCAGGCACCATCTCACGCATACGCTCATGCATACGTGCTTGCATTCCAGTATCCAGAGTACGTAAGGTCCCGATAATTTGAGCACTTTCAGGTATGATATTACTTCTTAACCCGCTTTTAATTTTTCCTATGGATAACACCACAGCTTCCTGAGTCAACGGCATTTCACGGCTTACAAGTGTTTGCAAACCATCAATTATTTTAACGCTGGCCATAATAGGATCAACGCCTCCCCATGGTCTGGAACCATGCGTCTGCTTACCTGTAACATTTATTTCGAAACTGTTTACAGCTGCCATGATACCACCAGGTCTGTAAGCAAGAGTGTTCACAGGTTGACCCGAACCAATATGCAATCCAAATATGGCGTCAACATCTGGATTTTTAAGAACGCCTTCTTCAACCATCATTTTTGCTCCACCTTCTTCACCAGGAGGTGCACCCTCTTCCGCCGGTTGGAATATGAATTTTATCGTACCATTGATCTTATCTTTATTATTCGCCATTATTTCGGCAACTCCCATTAGAATAGCAATGTGTGTATCATGGCCACAGGCATGCATAACAGGAACTTCTTCCCCTCTAAATTCACCTTTTGCCACAGATTTAAATGGAAGATCTGCTCTTTCAGGAACGGGTAAGGCATCGATATCGGCT
>JAHHLF010000049.1 GCA_018679315.1 Bacteroidia bacterium
AGGAAGTACTCTCCTATATTGCCGGCATCAACAAGCAATTCCAGGAATTCAATAAGAAATAGGAATTAGATGGCGGGAACGCGGTCCTTGATCATATCGATAAGCTCCGACTCATTCTTAAGCTTATTTAATTCAGAGGCTTCAACCAGGATTTCTAGAGATTCGTTTTCTACCTTATATATTATTGGCAGTTCTATGGCTGCCTGGTCAATACTTTTGAAGGCTTTAAAGAATTCGTCTTTGTGTAGAAAGGTCATTGGTAGATGGAACTGCTCTCTAAAATTCTTCCACCTCTTTTTTTCACGAAACGTTCCGTACGTAAGCTGGCAGAGGGAGCAGGCATACGTTGCGGGATCCACTATTTTATGAGCAGAATCGAGCATAGCATTTCCCAGACCGGAATTGGCATTATAAATAAATAGTAAAATACTACTTTGTTCAGATACCATATGTCAATTAATATTCTAAGCGCTCTTACTATCCTACCTGGCCCTCTCTGTATGCTTCAGTCGTGATTTTCATTAAAAATCTCTTTTAATAAACGTCTTAACAGATCAGCCAACCAGAAGTTTCTATCTTTTATTTCAGAACTTGATTATCAAAACAATAACCTCATCATGAACATACAGATCGAAAAATACATGATTATCGCGTTATTCATAGTACTTTTGGAGGTTTTTGAAACAACTAGTTATGGAAACTACATACGGCCAATGGCCCCATCCATATAAACCGGCATCCGAATTTAGCAAGAAGGTGGCATATTTCAGCATGGAATTTGCCATCGATCAAGGGTTAAAAATCTATTCCGGGGGACTCGGATTCCTGGCAGGATCACACATGCGATCGGCCTGTTCGCTGAAACAAAACTTAATAGGAATTGGTATCCTTTGGAAATATGGTTACTACGACCAGGGTCGTAAAAAAGATTGTACTATGGAAGCCAGGTGGATAGAAAAGAACTATAGTTTTCTTGAAGACACTGGAATTGAGGTCCGTGTGCGGGTACACAACAATAATGATGTTAAAGTAAAGGCCTATGTGCTGCGGTCTGAAATTTTCAATACGGCTCCCGTTTATTTACTGACAACGGATATCGATGGAAATGATGATCTGGCAAGAAGCATTACCCATACGCTATACGACAACCATGAGAACACTCGAATTGCTCAGAATATCGTTTTGGGCATCGGCGGGGCCAAAGTAGTTCAGGCCTTGGGCGGAGCAGATACATATCATCTGAATGAAGGGCACGGACTGCCTGCTTTTTATTACTTAAAAGGTGAAGGTGCTAAAAAATCACAGCTTGTCTTCACCACCCATACTCCTGAACAGGGTGGCAACGTCGAACGAGAAGGCGCATACCTGAATGAATTTGGGTTTTTTGGCAAAAGTTTATCGCATGAAGAGCTATCACAGGAAACCGTTCAAGGGGGCATCCTGAGTTATACGGTCGCAGCTTTACGCATGGCAAGTCGGGCCAATGCTGTTTCGAAACTGCACGCTAAAGTGGCCACTAAAATGTGGAAAGATTATGAAGGCATCTCTAAGATCATTCCTATCACGAATTCCCAGAATAGGGATTACTGGCAAGACAGTGGTATGGGAAAGGCTTGGAAAAAAAGGGATGCCCGGGCCTTTCACCGATCTAAAAATGAATGGAAAAAACGCCTATTCAGGGAAGTATTGGATCAGACCGGAAAACTGTTCCGTACCGAGGTCGTTACTATAGTCTGGGCACGGCGATTTGCCGCCTATAAGAGAGCGGATCTGCTCTTACGGGATTGGGAGCGTTTCCAGCGCCTGATTAATAACCAGGAACACCCTGTTCAGATCATTTGGGCAGGAAAACCGTATCCGCTTGACTCTCATGGGATCAACATCTTCGATCATATGGTACACGCTACAAAACATCTGCCGAATTTGGCAGTATTAACAGGATATGAACTATCCTTGTCGAAGCTATTGAAATCAGGGTCCGATATCTGGCTAAATACACCACGGATCACCCGTGAGGCTTCGGGAACCAGCGGGATGACTGCAGCCATGAACGGATCGGTCAACCTGTCTGTCAATGATGGGTGGGTCCCTGAATTTGCAAAGCATGGCCAAAACAGTTTCATTCTTCCCGAGGTTTCCCACCATTTACCCGTACATGAGCAGGACGATATCGATTCCAAAAATTTGTACCGGATCCTGGAACAAGAAGTACTACCTATTTATTATAAAGATCCGGGCCGTTGGGATCAGATCGTCTTTAACGCGATCGATGATGTGCTGCCTGAATTTGACAGCCAAAGAATGGCCAGGGAATATTACGAGAAGCTATATTTATAATGTATAGCTTATTCTTAAAGTTCCATTTTTTCGGCAAAATAGGCACAAAAATCCTGCATGGTAGCAGTCATCTTTTCATCCTGAGTGGCCCGAAGAAACGTTTCACTTAAACCCATAAGTGTTTGATGAAAGAACACCTTCATTTCATCAACGGGCATATCCTTGGTCCATAGGTCGATCTTAAGCGCTTCCTTTTGGTTATGATCCCAGACAGAAAGCAACATGGCTTTTGCAGATTCATTTGTGATCCCGCCATCTTCTGCGGTCCAGTTGAGTTCTTCGGGCACGCGGTTTTCGTCCAGGCCTACTTTTAATGATATTGTCGACGTATGATGTATTGACATTACTTTTTAGGTTTGAATTTGGAACGCATAAAAATATCGCGTCCGGATAATGTAAGCATTTGATGTACTTCTACATCATTATTTTCCATAAAAGCCCGTACGATTTGCCAACCCATATATTGGCCTATTCGACCGGGAGATTCACTGTCCAATTCCAGCCGAAATTTGGAAAAGGGTGCATCATTAAGGAATCGCGGAACCAGGCCTTTATCTGTACTATATAGTAATTCGCGTTCTATAAAATACCGCCATATCGGATCTTCATTGGCCCGGGCCCAATCTAATTCTTCCCGGGTATATTTTATTTTTTCCGGATCATCCCGCCAGGGCAATAGCAGATCTTTAAGGTATAGCTTCTTACCATAATAGGTCATCTGCGATAGGAATGTTCGCTCTTTAGGTGGCGGCACTTTGGCGGCAATAAACGCATCCGCCAAATCAGACAGCAAATATACAGGGTCTAATTGAGCAGCAATATACCTATCCATACCTTCATAAAATTTATGTGATTCACCCAGGTAGGAATCTAAAGCTACCAGAACCAAGGTATCGGCTAGTATGATCCTGTTCTGATAGTCCACTTCTGAGATCATGGTCACTACCTTCGGCATAGGTGCTGTATTGGGGAAGTAATGAAGCCAATGCTTATAAAATAGTCTGATCTCTTCCCTCTCTTTCTCGAAATCTGTGAAAACTTTATCCACTTCTGATAGTATTTCCAGTTGCAAGGTGTCGGTCAATTTGGCTGTCCAAATGGAATCCGGGTATTGCGCAGGAAAAAAATAGGGGTAATCCGCTTTTAAAACGGGTAAACTAACTTCAGTCGTAGCCGCTAGTTTCCTGTCGAACCTAATTACATCGACATTAACTGGTATTTCCAGGATTTGATTAGGTATTTTCTTCTCTTTTTTGCAAGAATATATTATGCACATTATCAGAACGATATATTTCCAATACTTCATGTGTTTTCCTTTTTCTTAGGTATATTTTGTTAACTTTCCAAGGCGAATTTTTCCACGATAATATAAACTAAAGCGTAAAATTAGTCGTTTTACACCTAACTAAACCCAACCATGCAAACGCAGAAGGTCGTAACCTATATTGTTGAGTGGCTTCTGGACTACGCAACTTCAAATCATCAGAAAGGATTTGTTGTGGGTGTATCCGGCGGAATTGATTCTGCAGTCACCTCCACACTTTGTGCAAAAACCGGACTTCCGGTCTTGTGTGTTGAGATGCCAATTCACCAGGGTAAAAACCAAGTTAGCCGCGCAAACCTGCATATAGACTGGCTTCAGGAGAATTTCCCCAATGTAAGTCGGCAACCCGTCAACCTAACCCCCGTATTTGATAACCTGGTAAGTTCACTACCGCCGGTTGAAGACGAAGAACAACGTTTTATGTCTCTGGCAAATACCAGGGCACGATTACGTATGACAACTTTATACTACTTTGCCGCTCTA
>JAHHLF010000193.1 GCA_018679315.1 Bacteroidia bacterium
AACATATCC
This sequence comes from Bacteroidia bacterium, assembly GCA_018679315.1. GTDB lineage: Bacteria > Bacteroidota > Bacteroidia > Flavobacteriales > Flavobacteriaceae > HDS-28. The sequence goes on from JAHHLF010000193.1 coordinate 10, forward strand.
GATTCGATGATTTCGGAGGATAATCGCAAACGTTAACAATCAAGAAAACCGATACTTCCATATCGGTTTTTTTATCTGTACTCATGAAAGCGTTAACAGCACAAGAACTACATTACCTGGCCATGAATATCGTAGGACGCCAACTGGAGGCAGATGGCTATGAATTTATGGCGGTTAACAGCAAGTTGAAAAAAAACCCACAATTCGTTTGTCTGAAGGATAAAGAGCTTCATTTCATTGTGGTCAGACCTGTTACCCATCCAAATGCCCCAGCTGATTACGATATTGGGCTGATGGAGAAGATCAAATCTCACGCCTTAAAACAAGAGGCCCGCACTTATTTTGCCGGTGTGGGCCTGGCCAATGCACAGGATAATGCCTTGCCTCTATACCTTAATGAACCCTATCTTGTGGATTATGAAGGACTTATTGAAATATAAATCTACATGGATTAGTTTGCTTTTACTGGCATTGTTCTCCTGCCAGGAACAAAACGAAGCTGTCTTTCACCAGTATGCCGGTGGAGCCTTAGGTACCAACTATAGCATCCTGTTTTTTGCTCAAGAGGATACCGATCTTCAAATAGAAATAGATTCTACTTTCCAGCATATTAACGCCTCCATGTCTACCTATATTCCCGACTCTGATATTTCAAAGATCAATGCAGGATCTACTACGGTCAAGGTGGATGAGATGTTTCAGGAAGTACTTGCACTATCAAAACGAATACATGCTGAAACGAACGGGTATTTTGATCCTACTGTGGGGATACTTGTAAATGCATGGGGTTTCGGACCTGGGGAAATGCAAGTTTTGGATAGTACAAAAGTAGATAGCCTGTTGCACTATGTCGGCTTAGAGAAGATCAGCCTTATGGATGACCATATCATCAAAAAAGAAGTTGAAGGGATACAGCTCGATTTTAACGCCATTGCTAAGGGATATGCCATAGACCGATTAGCCGTACTCCTCGAGGAAAACGGAATACAAGATTTTCTTGTGGAAGTAGGAGGGGAGGTCGTGACTAAAGGGATAAACCGGAACAAACAGAAGGAATGGACTGTCGGGATCGATGATCCGCAGGTAGAATTCGGGCGCCGACTCAAGTTAGCGATTAGGTTAAAAGACAGGGCTATGGCTTCCTCAGGTAATTACAGGAAGTTTAGGATAGATTCGCTCACGGGGATGAAATATGTGCATACTATAGATCCCAAAACGGGTTTTACAAAAAATTCGAATATGTTGGGAGCTACTGTGCTGGCTGGCAGCTGTGCAGAAGCTGATGGCTATGCAACCGCTTTTATGGCAATGCCTTTATCAGAGTCTATAACCTTTTTGACTGCGCATGAAGAGTTAGATGGATATTTGATTTATATAGATGCTGAAGGTGCCCTTAAGGAATTCAAGACTCCGGGATTTCAAGAATTGGTAGCGTACTAAATTTTACGCACAAGAGGGATAAGTTCTCCCTCAGCCAGTCCGTATCGCTCTATGTCTTCAGGAGTAAAATCGGCAGTATAATTTATACCTTCTGCTTTAAACCCCACTTCTTCGAGTCGGTCGAAGTAATCCATACCGTAAATACGCACATGGTCGTACTGCCCAAAAATTCGTGTTCGTTCTGCTTTATCGGTGATCGAATTGTCTTCAAAAGTCTCTTCCCTATGTAGGTCTTGTGGAATTTGGAAGATACCCCACCCTCCTGGCTTCATTACCCGATATAATTCTTTCATAGCTTGTGTATCATCCGGGATGTGCTCCAGTACATGATTGCAAAGAATAACATCAAAGGAATCATCTTCAAAAGGCAGATCACAGATATCTGCTTTGACCGTTGCCAGGGGTGAATGCAAGTCAGTACTTGTATACTCGAGATTCGGCAAAGATCTAAAACGCTTAAAAAAGGGCTGCTCCGGAGCTACATGGAGTAGCTTCTGTTGTGCCGAAAAAAAATCAGTTTCCCTTTGAAGATAAAGCCACAGCAATCGATGTCTTTCCAGTGACAAGGTAGATGGGCCTAGTACATTCTCGCGTTGTTTCTTATAACCATATGGAAGGAAATTCCTGAAGGTTTTCCCATCTATGGGGTCGATATAATAAGTGCCCCGGAGCGCTAATGTAAGTAAGGGTCTGACCAGATAACTCAAGCGTATTAGCCAGGGCCGGGGTATAAGGTTGAGGATGAAGCCGGTTATTTTCTTCATTGCTCCTATTTACGCACTTTGCGTTGCTTGAAATTCATGCTCTTCATCTGATTTAATACCCAGGGCATCGTAGATATATTTAAAGGTAGACAGCAACTGAGGTTTCCCATTAATTAGGGCCACATTGTGTTCAAAGTGGGCGCTAGGTCTGCCATCTGCCGTGAGTATCGTCCAGCCATCATTAAGTTGTATGATCCTCTTTGTACCCATATTGATCATGGGTTCTATGGCGACAACTAGTCCTTCAACGAATTTCTTTCCACGCCCTCTCTTGCCATAATTAGGCATTTCGGGCGCCTCATGTAATTTTTTCCCAAGCCCATGGCCTACTAATTCCCGCACTATGCCATACCCATGGCTCTCACAATATTGCTGAATTGCAAAACCAACATCACCAACCCGGTTGCCAAGCCTGAATTCCCGTATTCCGATATAGAGTGATTCTTTTGTTACCTGTAGTAATTTTTTAGTTTCCTCTACTATTTCCCCCACGGGGAAAGTATAGGCGTGATCGCCGTAATATCCGTTCATCAATACCCCACAATCTACCGAAATGATATCGCCTTCTTTTAAGGGTTCGTCTGTAGGAATGCCATGGACCACTTGTGCATTGGGACTCATATTGAGGGTATTCGGAAAATCATACATGCCAAGGAAACCTGGTTCTCCGCCATGATCTCGAATAAAATCTTCGGCAAGTTTATCCAGATGAAGTGAGCTCACCCCTGGTTTGATCTCCGCAGCCAACATACCCAAGGTCTTAGATACCAATTGGGCACTTTGCCTCATTAGTTCAATTTCTTCAGTGGTCTTTCCTTTAAGCATACGGATTGACAAATTTATTGTTTAGATAGCAAAGATCGACCGGTCATTAATTCAGGTTGGTCTATTCCTAATAATTCGAGTATTGTGGGTGCAATATCGGCCAAAACACCGGCTCTTACAGTCGGATTATCCGGGTCGACTAAGATCAAGGGAACAGGATTCGTGGTATGAGCTGTATTCGGGCTTCCATCCGGATTGATCATTGTATCTGCATTTCCATGATCTGCTATGACAATAGTGGAGTAGCCGTGCTCCAATCCTTTTTCAATAATGGTCCTGGCGCATTGGTCTACGGTCTCAACCGCCTTGATAGCAGCCGACATTATTCCTGTGTGACCTACCATATCCGGATTGGCAAAATTCAGGCAGATGAAGGTCGCTTCTTCTTTCTCGAGTTCCGGGAGGATAGAATCGCGAATTTCGTAGGCACTCATCTCTGGTTTTAGGTCATAGGTGGCCACCTTCGGCGAAGGACAAAGGATGCGTTTTTCTCCGTGGAACGGTTCTTCTCTTCCCCCGTTAAAGAAGAATGTCACATGCGGATATTTTTCTGTCTCTGCAATGCGTATTTGCGACATATTATTCTGAGCAAGAACTTCTCCCAGGGTTTGCTTTATATTTTCCTTTTCATATACTACATGAACGCCTTTATAGGTATCGTCATAATTAGTCATGGTCACATAGTGGAGGTCCAGGGTATGCATGCCTTGCTCCGGCATATCCTTCTGACTTAGCACCTGGGTGAGTTCGCGACCGCGATCTGTTCTGAAATTAAAAAAGAATACCACATCTCCGTCTTTGATCTTGCCTACAGGGTCATTATTTGAATTTGTAGCAATTATTGGTTCTATGAATTCGTCTGTTACTCCGCCCTCATAACTCGCTTCTAGTGCTTCGATAATATTTTCTGTGCGAAGACCTTTGCCGTGCACCATGGCATCATATGCTTTTTTGACACGTTCCCATCTGTGGTCTCTGTCCATGGCAAAATACCTCCCGATGACAGAGGCGATCTGCGCCCCGGTAGCAATGCAGGTTGCTTGAAGGTCTTTGATAAAATCTCTTCCACTTCTTGGGTCTACATCCCTTCCATCGGTAAAGGCATGTACATACACTTCGGAAAGATCGGCTTCTCCTGCCGCTTCCAAAAGTCCTTTTAAATGATCGATGTGGCTGTGAACCCCTCCATCACTTACCAGGCCTAAAAAATGTACAGCAGCATGATTTTGTCGGGCAAAGTCGAACGCTTCTTTTACCCTTTCCTCTTTATTAAGGGATTTTTCTTCTACAGCAATGTTGATCTTTACCAGATCCTGATAAACGATCCTTCCGGCCCCAAGATTCATATGGCCAACTTCGCTATTGCCCATTTGCCCTTCCGGCAAACCTACATTGAGTCCGTCTGTTAGAAGATCTGCATTAGAATATTTATTGTATAAGCCATCTACAAAGGGTGTATTCCCCTGAGCAATAGCTGATACCTCCGGGTTTGGAGATTTACCCCAGCCATCGAGAATCATTAAGATCACTTTTTTCTGCATATGTCGTCAATTAACGAAATGCAAAAATAGGAGTAAAAATTATGGATTGCTATGATTAACCCAAGCTTTGTAGGGATATTGGACTTTGAAAGGTGTTAAAGTTTCGTTAGAAAAGGGTAGAAACTGAAACAAACCTTAATAGCTTTCGTCTATTGGTATATAAGAAAAACTTATAATCATTGTAATAAGTTGATAAACAACAAGTAACAACACAATCAACAACCAACAAATCGTTCCCTGGAGTTTATTTATCAATCAAAAAACGCTGACTTAACGGTCAGCGTTTTTCGTTTCCTCTATATAGTGTTCTCGTAAAAGAGGTAATTTGTATCCTTTAGAACTGAAAACCTGTGAAAACTCTGTATATAAATGCATATAAGAGAAGGGATAACATAGCAAGGCAAAAGAAAGTATACACTTTCAATATTGTCACCAGTAAACCTGGTTTACAGTCGTCGAATGCTTGGTAATAAAGGTTTTTAAAGAGTAATAGTGTTCCCATATAGTTTCAATTAAAAAATTAATCTAAAGCTATAAGGGTTAAATCAGGGGCTTTGAAAGATTTGGAATAAAATCAAATATAGAAAAATAATTGAGAAACCCGCTAAAATATCGCTTATCTGCGCTATTTACAGTCCTTTGTACTTTCTTATGGATTCTTTGATCTTTTGGATACGGTTCTCGGGGACGGGGTGTGTGCTTTGAAACTCAGGTACCCGGTTAGGTCCGGCAGCGGCTTTTAGGATCTTCATTACCTGGATCATTTCGTTTGGATCATAGCCCGATCGAAGCAAAAATAACACACCCAGATCATCACTTTCCAATTCGTCTCCGCGGCCATTTTTTAATAAAGTATTTTGCCCGATACTTCCGACTATTCCACCTGCATCGGCTCCAACGCTTGCGCCCATACTGACCGTCTTCCAAAACTGGCTATCGGCAATTCGTTCGGCAGAATGCCTACCGATCACATGTCCGATCTCATGTCCCAGGACACCTGCCAATTGTGCTTCATTTAATTGAGAGAATAGGGCATAGGTGATAAAGATCTGACCACCGGGTAAGGCAAAGGCGTTGATGGTTTGATCATCAGCCAGTAAATGGAATTCATATTTATATGGGGTTTCTCTTGCGATGCTGTTATCGACTAGTTTTTTGCCCACAAGATCTACGAATGCTTGAAGACGTTGATCCGGATAAAGTCCGCCGTGCTGCTGAGCTATTTCCGGAGCACTTTGCAAACCAATGGCTATCTCCTGATCGGCAGTCATGTTAATGTTTTGAACTCTACCGGTATATGGGTTTTCTTCCTTGTTGTTACAGCGTTGGATAAGAGCAAATGCCACAATGGCTAATCCTATAAGGATGCGAACTTTCCAGCTTCCTCTTCTCATAATTTGCTAGCGTTTAAGAAGCATACAAATTACGAATTTCACTATAAAAGTGCTGGATTGATATCTAAAATATTATCCTGAATGTAGGTTTTCATAAAACCTGTTGTACAGTTTTCAATACCGCGGATATCTTCCTCTAACAATAATTCCATGATATTCTTTTTTCTAAACTGACTCAACATGGGAATAGATAAAGGGGCATAGCTGTAATGCCAGGGCTCATGCTTAAAGCCTCTTCTACCCGGTGTGTCTGTATACACTAAATGAAAATCGAACGAAGAAGCATAATTATCCATCCAGGCTTTGAGCTTGCCATATGGACCTTCCTCGCCAAATTTCTCAGGGACCAGAACATCTCCCTCAGCCGGCGCATTACCGTCAATGATGTCTATATCAGTGCCCCAGTGATGTCTGCTGGTTCCTGGGATCGTAGAATATTCGATGATCTTATCGATTGCAGCTAAAGGCTCAAGACCCTCTTCTGTAAAGCGTTCATATTTACGTTCAAAAATGGCTTTTTGCCTGTCAAAATTCCTGAAGCTCGATACTATTTTTATCTCAATACCCTCTTTTCGTGCAGCATCTCTCATGTCTAAGAAAGCATGATAGGCCTCTTCCCGTAAATTGATATCTTCTCCAAAAAGCTCTATATCAACTTTTCCCATCAATTCGAGTATTGTGAATTCTTCAGTCTGAGAAAATACAAGCGAAGGCAAGAATCCCGCAGCTGTTATCGTAAGTCCGGATTTAGTGAGGAAGGATCTTCGTTTCATGTATGGATTTTGCTTTGGGAATATGGAGCAGTACAGAACAAAAATAAGGCCAGATTTAACACCGTGCAAATAGTATTAATTAGATATGTACATAAAGCCCTGATGCGCCTCATTTAAATCCTTCAATTGGATCGTATAAAAGTAGATACCTGCCGCGAGTCCATCAGGCTGCTTAATCACCATATTAACGTTAGACTTACCGTCGAATAGGTTGTCATAATTTTCCATTTCATATACCATAACACCATATCTGTTGTAGATACGAAGTGTGTTGTTGGGTGAGAGAAACAAGTTCTCAATGATAAGGGTATCATTGACGCCATCGCTATTCGGACTCAGGTAAAAGTTTCTGAGATTTATGACATTTACAGGGGTATTATCTTTATTTCCTCCAAGGGTAATAATTTCATAATCCACAGGTAAAAATTCACTCGAAGTTACACTGCCTTTATTTAGATCCCCGGTATACGATGTGTTACCGAGATCAAACCAAAGATCGAGTGCTTTATTCCATCCCATGACACGAATTTCGGAGATATCGTCAATGAATTCACTCACCTGACTCATCGCATCCCAACTTAAGGTAACCTGAGAAGGAATGGTACTAGTCAGCTGCCAGAATTCGCGTGTACTGATTGTGAGATCAGCATCTACCTTCAAACTTGTATCAAATACCATTGGAAATGTACTTGGCGAATTGGGATCTTCAAAGAAATATGCTGCGCTGGCCACAGGATTAATCGCCATCGATCGAATACCCAGAGGACGTATACGGTTCAGATCGCCAATTGGAAATTCGAAAGACTCCTTGTTTGTAATCCCGGCATAACCGTCTATTTTATTAGGATCATCCGGACCTGTATAAAAAGCATCATTGGCGTAATTCATATATATAAGGGGATCTGATCTGGATATCATAACATTACCCTTGACAAAATTGGCATTGTTTCGTATACCCACCCCAATATCCAGGTAAAGGCCATCATCTACCATGATCTCGGCATCGTAGAAAACCGGAATACTGGTTCCTGAAATCGTCAGCGCATTCTGTGTATTATAAAAACCACATAGCCCAAGATTTGCATAGAAAATACCATCATTGATCAGATTTCCATGAAAAACAACCAGCGCATTATCATGCATTTGGATGGTCCCGTAATTGTGCACCGCATTTTGTGCCATTGATTTAGTAATCAATAGCAGGGTGAAGCAGATAAGTATGTCTTTTAATTTGATCATTACCAAGTTGAACATGAGATTTGCAGGATCTGTAGTATTTCAAGTTTGCTTTAACTTAATCTGAGACATCAATGTTTCAATCTTTACCTTTACTTCTTAAATCCTATTTATCAATTGCCAATTTGTACCATCACTTTGCAACCATAAGGTCCTATCATTACCAATCTGATCATCTGTATCACCGGTTCGATCGATGTATTCGATATTTGTAGAATTCTCACCGCCCCCAATATTTTTTATAACATAAATTCTCCCGATACAGGTATTTGCTGCAGGAAGTGTGATTACAAGATCTTGATCCGTTATAATCAGTGTGAAGTCATTCGCTCCCAGCGCCGTATTAACGGCGGTTGAACGAATAGGCGAAGATATCGAACCCGAGATCTGCAGTGTAGAGTTTGGCGATGTATTGCCGATCCCCACATTACCATTTGTAAATCCAAGGTCCTGAGAGTTCATATCATAAGTCCGTGTTTCGGGGTCCTGAATAAGATCATCTTTAGCTAGATTGGTGTCAACCAATGGTGTTAGGCTAACTGTATTTCCACCTGTTCCGGATATAGTCAGGTCATTTCCTGATAAAGACAGTGTTTGTATCTCATTAGTTACATCCAAGTCTGCATCAGCGGCTACATGTGCGGCTATATCAGTTGTATTCGTAGCTATATCCGTAGCGTTCGTTGCTATATCTGTATCGTTCGAAGCGATGTCAGTTACATTGGTTGCGATGTCGGCAACATTGGTTGCTATATCAGTAGCGTTTGTCGCTATATCTGTATCGTTCGAGGCGATGTTCGTTGCATTGGTAGCGATGTCCGTAACGTTGACTGCTATGTCGGTATCGTTCGAAGCGATGTTCGTTGCGTTCGTGGTAATGTTAGTCGTGTTGGTTGAGATATTTGTAGCATTAGTAGCTATGTCGGTTACATTCGTAGCGATGTTCGTTGCATTGGTTGCAATACCCGTAGTATTAGTCGCAATACCAGTTGAGTTCGTGGCAATGTCCGTGGTGTTTGTAGCGATATTAGTAACGTTGGTTGCTATATCTGTATCGTTCGAAGCAATGTTCGTTGCGTTGGTTGTAATGTCTGTTGTATTCGAAGCAATATCCGTAGCGTTGGTTGCTATGTCGGTATCGTTCGAAGCGATGTTGGTCGCATTAGTTGTAATGCCGGTAGTGTTAGTTGTAATGTTTGTCGCATTGGTTGCTATATCCGAAACGTTCGAAGCGATATCGGTTGAATTCGTCGTTACCTGACCCTGGATGGCGGTATCGTCATAAGCCAATCCTGAGATGTCGGCAGATAGACTTCCACCCGGATCGGTGACGGTAAGGTTGGTTCCATCAAAAGCAACGGCTGAATTAAGTTCGTTCGTGC
>JAHHLF010000357.1 GCA_018679315.1 Bacteroidia bacterium
GGCCCGGCCCTTATTAATCATTGTCAAGGAAATCAGCGTGTTCGAGGCCGGATGGTAGGTGCTGCAACACAGGCCAATGAATCCCATAATAATTCCGTAGGCCCATAACGTTTGAATAGGCCACACCAGTATCGCCATGGCTCCTGCACCAAAAAGGTACATCGATATCAAACGGCGCGGCCCCAGTCTATCGGCCATAATTCCTGCAGGAAGAGAACCCAATCCAAAGGCATATGAAAAGACAGTCACCACCAGACCAATATGAAAGTAGTCGGTGTTAAACTGGATGATCATCATGGGAATGAGCGGGGGTAATACACCTTCAAACAAATGAACCAGGCTGTGGGATCCAATGGTCAGTCCCATTATTTTTTTTTCTTCTTTGGTAAACATAAAGCGATCTTTTAATTATTAAACTACCTGCCTGAAGAATACTGCCAGATCAACATTCAGACATTTTCATTTCTCGTTTACCGTTACGGATACCATCGAGTCGCCTTGTTGAATTGTGTCCACAATATCCTGCCCTTCAACCACTTTGCCAAACACCGTATGATTGCCATTTAAATGCGGCTGCGGGGAATGCGTAATGAAAAACTGGCTTCCGTTAGTGTTTGGTCCGGCATTTGCCATGGATATCACACCTGTGTCATGCACCAGCGGATTTCCATCTAGTTCATCTTCGAACTTATAGCCCGGTCCCCCGGTGCCAGTCCCTGTGGGGTCTCCTCCCTGAATCATAAAATCATTTATCACTCGATGGAAGGTGACTCCATCATAAAAACCCTGTTGGGAAAGAAAAACAAAGTTGTTGACCGTTTTAGGTGCATGCTCTGGGTTCAGTTCCAACTCAATGTTACCTTTGTTGGTTTCAATCTTTACATGATACGTTTTTTCCGGATCAATTTGCATTTCGGGTGGGCTGTCCCACTGGTTTTTAGTCATGGGTTACTCCTTATATTTAGAGTTTTCTTTTTTTATTTTATCTCTTTTAGCCAGCCTCGGCCAAGGGTTTAAAACATTTATTATTATAAAAAAAGCCCCAACCTTATAGTTGAGGCTTTTTTGCAATGAACTACCTCACAGCAAAGCTGATGAGGCAATGTTTTTACGAATCAAACTTTTATAAAACCATTTTGCAATAAAACTAAATTTCAAGCCATGAGTCGGAATACAAAGATTTGCCTAAGATGACATTGACTGTCTTAGCGTAATCCTGCATCTCTTTGGAAAGACTTCCTATATCCGGTTCATCCCCATCCAGCATACCATAAATCAGATCTACTATATCCTGACGGTTTCCTTTGGCAATATCGATCAGTTGATCATCAAGAGGATCGGCTATACAAGAATGCATACCGTGTTTTTCAAGCATGACCATGTAGGTCTGATTGAGTATGGGTCGCAGGTGATCCGGAGGACCGTTGGAAATATTCGACAGGCCGCATGTGCTTTTTGCACCAGGCGCAATATCCTGGATCATTGCCTGAAACTCCATCAGGCTGAGGAGCTGAGGCTGCTGGATATTAACCGGAGTCACAATTCCGTCCACCCATATTTTTTCATTGGGAATCCCCGCTTCATTTGCAAAATACAAAAGCTCAACAGCAAGAGCCGCCCGTTCATTTTCATCCCGGGGTAACCCTTCAGGACCCCACATCAGGGCAATAAAATCGGCATTGTGTTCGGCAGCTAAAGGAACCATTGGTTCATATCGCTCCGGTCTGCACATAATAGAATTGATAATGTGTGGTTTGCCTGGTACTTCCTTACAAACTTTCAGTGCAGCCTCAATTGCACCGATATTGGACGTATCTAATGCCAGTGGCACATCGTCAACCACTTCCTGAACGGTCTGCACCACCCAGGGCATCAGCTCATGACCATCTTTTTTAGCAGGACCGAGGTTGATATCAATGAAATCCATACCTTTTTCTCGTTGAAAAAGGGCCTCTTCCTGAATCGGCTTTGGGTCACGCTCTTTATAAGCTCTGCCGATCTTTGTTGATATTACGTTTAAACTTTCACCAATAAGTAGCATACAACCTCCCTTTCTGCTTGATGATTGATTTTACATCCCTTTTAAAAATCCGGGTATATGAGCTGCCTCCCTTGGCCCGACTGTAATCTTCCAGCCGGGCAATTCTTCTTCCACATCGCCGGCAATTGCAGCAGCATAACCAGGGATTACAAGTTGAGTATGCTTTACCTTATCCATTATACCACTTTTCTTCACGAACATTCCCACATCGTCTCCGGCAAACTTCCCGGCAGCCCAGGCTGTCATAACGGACAAACCTTCAGAATCTTTTATCAGCAGCCAGGCCGGAACCCTGCTTCCTTCAATTTCGCCGGATACGATAAAATAGGTCAAAGCAAAGTTGGTGGTGACCAGTACCGGTGAGTTCTCATCAGGATT
>JAHHLF010000029.1 GCA_018679315.1 Bacteroidia bacterium
GATCATTGCAATAAAAGAAGAAAGTGTGCTGCCTTCTGCATTTGATGGGGATCCTCAAATAACCTGGGCCTTGATCTTAGCCATAATCGGATTTGCGCTTATCTTTATTCTCGAAAAATTAGCTGCAAAAAAAGAACAAAAATAACATGCATCAACCCAGGAGATTTATAGACAAGTTTTTCCTGATCATCAAAGGTTTATGCATGGGTGCTGCCAATAAAGTACCCGGTGTATCAGGGGGTATTGTGGCTTTTGTAGTAGGGTTTTACGAAGAATTTATCTATTCGCTGCAGAAGATTAACCTCAAGGCCATGAAATTACTGTTCAATGGTCGCTTTCGCAGTTTTTACCGATATATTAACGGACAATTCCTTAGCCTACTGATTTTTGGTATGTTGGTGAGCTATTTTAGTGTCTCCAAATTGTTAGACTATTTCCTGGAAGTTAGAGAGCTGTTCGTTTGGTCAGCATTTTTTGGGATGATCATCGGCTCCATAATTTATATAGCTAAAGATTTTGGGCATTGGAACAAGCGTACTATCCCATTAGGCATTCTTGGTTTTATCATAGGTATTTCAATTAGCTTTCTGAGTCCTGCAAGAGAGAACGATAACCTCCTCTTTATTTTTTTATGCGGAATCATAAGTGTTTCGGGAATGACACTCCCGGGTTTGTCCGGGTCTTTTATCCTCATCTTACTAGGGAACTATGTGTTGTTGTTGGTGGATTCGGTCAATGCCTTATATGACACTTTCGCTGAGCTGATACGGGGGGATCTGGGCTTTGTCAACGATTCCAAACGTTTGAATACCTTGAAAATACTGGCCGTATTTACAGCAGGATCCGCTACGGGTCTGGTTACTTTATCGCATCTGCTGGGTTATGTTTTAAAGCACTTTAAACACATGACTACCGCTATGATCATTGGTTTTATCACCGGCTCACTCGGAGTTGTCTGGCCCTGGAAGAAGACTATTTTCTTACTGGAAGATAATGGGCTCCCCGCCCTGGATACCAATGGCGACAGGATCATTAGTAACTATGAACGATATATTCCGGATTGGTCTCTTCCGGAAACCTGGTATGCTATTTTATTTGTAGGGCTGGGAATTTGTATTTTATTGGGACTAGATTGGTATGGCAAACTCCGAAAAGAATATGCATAGATTTGGCCTCATTGGAAGGAATATAGCCTATTCCTTTTCTCCAGGCTATTTCGCAAAGAAATTTCAGCAATTGGGGCTGGAAGATCATCGCTACGAGATCTTTGACCTGGAAGATATCAGCCTGTTTCCTGAACTTCTTGTTGCCGAAGATCCACTATCAGGATTGAATGTTACTATTCCGTACAAAGAAGCGATCATCCCTTATTTAGATGTCCTGAGTGATGAAGCGGAAGCTATTGGGGCTGTTAATACTATATGCTTCCGCGATGGTCAGACTATCGGTCATAATACAGATATCCAGGGATTTGAGGATAGCATAGCCCATTTAATGAAAGGTAGACATACCAAAGCGATGGTTTTAGGAAGTGGTGGTGCATCTAAAGCAGTTATGTACGCCTTGCAGCAAATGGAGCTGCTTACTACCCAGGTATCAAGGCGAAAACAGGAAGATATGATCACCTATGAAGAGTTAACAACGGATATGATCACCTCCCATCCCCTATTGATCAATTGTACTCCTTTAGGTACATATCCTAACATAGATGAAAAACCGGCGATCCCGTATGAAGGAATAACTTCCGATCATTTGTTATACGATCTGGTGTACAATCCAGAGAAGACGGCGTTTTTAACTGAAGGGGAATTGCGGGGAGCTATTACCAGCAATGGCCTTGCCATGCTGGAGGGACAGGCAGAAGCTTCCTGGGATCTCTGGGATTCTTATAACTCCTGATACAAAGGGCTTTCCAAACGTCGGTCTAAACAGGACACGGCTCAAAAAGAGAGCATCCCTCCTTGCCCAGTTAGGGGGTTCTTAGTATCTTACTAATCCTAATGCTTTACCAACCGGGCGAATGATGGGTATTATGTCGGAAGAAAAAGAACATAAACCGGATGCAACTGTTATCGATAGTACTTCTGAGGCAAAAGAAAAGGTTGCTGCACCCGATGATGCTTCGCAAGTAACGGAGACGGAATCTACAGATCCGGATGCGAAAGATGCCCCTGTTGCCAAGCCCGATGTTCATAAGGAGATTGATCATTCCAATGCCGAAGATGCAGAGGATAAAGATAATTCTCGCAGACATCACATTCCGATGTTAGACTACCATTCCATGACTATGGAAAAC
>JAHHLF010000233.1 GCA_018679315.1 Bacteroidia bacterium
GTGTACCCAGTTCGCTAAAAGTAAATGAACCTACTATGGTTTTGTTTCCCAAAGACAAAACCACGCTACGTACGACTTCGATATTCCCACCGTTTATCGGAAGTTCGTATGTTGGTTTCAAGGAAGCTCTTGGCTTTAAGGAATCATCAGGCAATTATTTTATCACAAATACCTATGGCTATTTAGGGAAATACCAATTTGGTATTGCTACCCTTAATCTGATGGGCGTATATAATGCTTCTCAATTCCTTCTGGATCCGGAACTTCAGGAACGGGCATTCTATACGAATATGACCAGGAACAAATGGATCTTAAGGAAGGACATTAATAGATTTAAGGGAAAACGAATAAAAGGAGTTCAAATCACTGAATCCGGTATCTTAGCGGCCGCTCATTTGGCCGGGGCGGGAAATGTAAAGCGATTTTTACGATCTTATGGAAATCATGATAAATGCGATGCCTATGGCACAAGTATTTCAGAGTATCTGCAAAAATTCGGAGGATATGATCTTTCAGCCATAAGACCAAAACGAAATCCTAAGGTTTAACCTAACCTTGACAAATGAATCCAACCCTGTAGTGTATACTACGGGGTTTTTTTATGCTTTTATGAGAAACATGCAGGGTCGCTTATGTAGATCGGGCACATTATCCCGCCACTCATTAATTTTTTTGGTCGAGATGATCTCTGTGGGCAGGGTAAGATCTGCCGCTATACACAGGTGTGTTTGTTTGGATAGCGTAGAGAACAAGTCATGGATCAAACTATTATTTCTATAGGGCGTTTCGATAAAAAGTTGGGTCTGATCTTTTTCCCGCGACTCTTTTTCCAATTCTTTTAACTTCTTCTTGCGATCAGATCTGTCTATAGGTAAATAGCCGTGGAAGGCAAATTGTTGACCGTTCAGGCCGCTTCCCATAAGCGCCAAAAGCAAAGAAGAAGGCCCTACCAGGGGAACAACGGTAATACCTTTCTCATGGGCTAGCATGACCACATCGGCACCCGGATCTGCTATTGCCGGGCTTCCCGCTTCTGATACAACACCCACATCGTGGCCTTCAAAGCAAGGATCCAGGAAACTGGGAATTTGCGCAGCATCGGTAAATTTATTTAAAGGCATTAACACGAGCGATGACTGGGATTTCCTGGGGTGTACTTTTTTAATAAACCTTCGTGCCGACTTCTCATTTTCAACTATAAAATAGGTGATCCGTTCTATGGTTTTTTTAACGGATAGTGGAAGTACCTCCAAGGGCTCATTGTCGCCTAGTGTAGTAGGTATCAAATATAGCGCACCTCTTTTTTTACCTTTTTTGGCCATGCTTATGTATTGATCAGGTCTTCATAGAATTTGTCGCATGCCCGGTCTATCAGATCAAATACATGATCAAAACCATCGGCACCACCATAATATGGATCAGGAACTTCATGTTCTGATCCCGGGAGTAGGTCTAAAAGTAAAGAAACTTTTTTTCTGGCGGCCTCATCGGGTGCTAAATGAAGAATGTCTTCGAAATTATTTCGGTCCATGGCAAAGATCAAATCAAATTCTTCGAAATCTGACACTTCAAATTTGCGACAGCGTTGCCGGCTAATGTCGATTTGGTTCTTTCGGGCTACGGCAATAGATCTAGGATCGGGTGGATTCCCAATATGGTAACCGGCTGTGCCGGCAGAATCAACATAGATCGGGATATCAGCTACTTTAGATTGCAGTATGCCTTCGGCCAGGGGGGAGCGGCAAATATTGCCAAGGCAAACCATGAGTACCTTGGTTGACATTGGGTATCAGGCGAATTTCTTGGTTAGATCTTCAATATACTTACGGAACTGTTTATCCGTCTCAGCTAGATTATCTACAGTTTTGCAAGCGTGAAGCACAGTGGCATGGTCGCGCTTACCAATTTGTGATCCAATACTGGCAAGTGAGGCTTTCGTATACTTCTTGGCAAAGAACATGGCCAACTGTCTGGCCTGTACAATATGCCTTTTTCGGGTTTTTGACTGCAGTGTTGCCACATCCATTTCAAAATAATCAGAAACCACTTTCTGAATGTAGTCTATTGATACCTCCCGTTTCGTATTCTTAACGAATTTTTCCACAACCTGTTGGGCCAATTCGAGGGTTACTTCTTTTTTATTGAAAGAAGATTGCGCGATTAATGAAATGATGGCACCTTCTAACTCTCGTATATTAGTTTTGATATGTTTTGCAACATATTCGATGATGTCTTCCGGCATTTCAACACCATCCCTGTACAATTTGTTCTTTAAGATCGAGATACGTGTTTCGTAATCCGGATTTTGAAGCTCTGCAGACAGCCCCCATTTAAAACGGGATAAGAGGCGCTGTTCTATATCCTGCATATCCACAGGCGCTTTATCTGAAGTCAAGATTACTTGCTTTCCATTCTGGTGCAGGTGGTTGAAGATATGAAAGAACACATCTTGTGTACCTGTCTTTCCGCTTAGGAATTGAACATCATCAATGATAAGTACGTCGATCAATTGATAGAAATGGATAAAATCATTTCGGGTGTTCTTTTTGACAGATTCAATGTATTGCTGAGTGAATTTTTCAGCAGATATATAGAGCACGGTACGCTCAGGATATTTGTCTTTTATCTCAACACCAATCGCATGTGCTAAATGTGTTTTACCCAAACCAACGCCACCAAAAATTAACAGCGGGTTAAAAGAAGTGCCACCGGGCTTATTGGCAACAGCCATCCCAGCCGAACGCGCCAAGCGATTGGAATCTCCTTCTAGGAAATTCTCAAAATTATAATTGGGATTTAGTTGAGACTCTATTTTGATATTGCGAATTCCCGGTATGACAAAAGGATTTTTTAATTCGGGATTTTTGGAATGAATGGGCACATCCATTTCTTGAGGGGAAACGTTGCCTCTGTTCGTACTGGGTATTCGCTCGGTAAAAGGTTCTGAATTTCCGTAAGTATTCTCCATCCTTATTATATAGACCAACTTTGCGCCTTCACCAAGTTCCTTGGTAAGGGCTACTTTTAACAATTTCACATAGTGCTCTTCCAGCCATTCGTAAAAGAATTTACTGGGCACCTGAATGCTTAATGCGTTGTCTTGAAGTTTGATGGCTTCGATGGGCTCGAACCACGTTTTGAAAGCCTGCGGTTGGATATTGTCCTGGATAAATGCCAAGCAATTGTTCCAAACGGAATTCGCAGTTATACCCATCTTAAAAATACTCTATTGAACGGTTAGTGATTACTTCTGCA
>JAHHLF010000168.1 GCA_018679315.1 Bacteroidia bacterium
GGTACAGAGTAGTGTGCCTATTTGTTAAGGAACGCAATGGCCAATTGGGTAATCCCCCCGACGAACTCTTGACAATCATTAAAGTGCAAACGGTTCACTAGAAAACCCTAGAGGAGAAATCCACGAACCCTCAAATAAATATTGGAGGCGATTATGCTTGATTTAATTAAAAAAACCATGCTGACAGGTATTGGACTTGCACTTTTAGCCAAGGATGAAGTAGAAGGCTTAGCCAAAGAACTGATTGATAAAGGTAAAATGTCTGAAAAAGACGGAGAAAAATTCTTAGATGATCTTTCTAACCGATATGAGGAAGTTCAAAAAAAACTGGAAAATATGGTGGAGAAGACCGTAAAAGAATTTTTTAAAAAAACAGATATTGTAACGACTGATGAGCTAAAGGCGCTAAAAAAAGAGATAAGAGATCTCAAAAAAGCCATTAGTAAGGATGAGTCAATATAATAATCGCCGGGCATGGCTTGAAATATAAAACATGAAAAGTAGAATATTCAAAAGATTAAGCTGTTTTCCAGATTAATTCCGTTCATAAGCTTTACCAAAGCATAAATGCCAAATTTCTAATTTCAATGGTCTCAAACTGATAACCTTAATCTAAGATAGACCACCCTTTCCTATGCTTAGTATAAAAAAAATAGGCGTGATAGGACGTACTTATCGTAATCTTAATCGATATCGTCAGATACTGACCGTTCTTTTCCGATACGGCTATGGTGATCTTATTGATCGACTGAAGATCGACCAGTATATTGAAATCGGTCTTCAAATGATCTGCAGAAAAAGGCGAGAACGGGTTGAAAAGATGAGTCGTGCTGAAAGAATCAGGATGGCCCTGGAGGAATTGGGGCCGACTTACGTTAAACTCGGACAAATACTTTCGTCACGTCCCGATCTGGTGGCCCCTGACTTTATAGAGGAATTTTCCAAACTTCAGGATAAGGTTCCTCCGTTTCCATATTTAGAAGCAAAAGAGATTATCCAGTCCGAACTCGGTTCTACGCTGGAATTGCTTTTTGATTATTTTGATGAAAAACCTTTTGCTTCAGCTTCCATAGGCCAGGTGCACCGAGCCAGATTGCATGATGGTGAAGAAGTGGCAGTCAAGGTTCAACGCCCTGGAATAACGAAGGTTATAGAAGTCGATCTTGAAATAATGCTTCACCTGGCAACACTTATGGAACGTCACATAGAAGAGATGGTTTTACAACGCCCAATTAAAATTGTTGAGGAATTTGCCAAAACCATAGAAAAAGAAATCGATTACACCATTGAAGCAATCAGCATGCAGCGTGTGGCCATGCAGTTTTTAGATGATCCGAACATTTATATTCCCAAAGTTTTTCATGATAAATCAACCGAACGCATCCTTACGGCCGAATTTATTGACGGCATCAAGGTATCTGAAATTGATCAGATAGAAGATGCCGGTCTCGACAGTAAAGTTATTACGGTGAGGGGAACGGAGTTATCTTTAAAGCAGATTTTTGAATTTGGGTTTTTTCATGCAGATCCGCACCCGGGTAATATTTTTGTTCTTTCCAATAATGTAATATGCTTAATAGATTTTGGGATGATGGGCAGTGTAGACAGCTTCACCAAAGAAAGATTTGTCGATCTGCTGGATAGTATCGTGCGAAAGGATGTATCCAAAGCAGCCCAGACCATCCTGAAACTGACTACCTGGGATAAAGCACCGGATATTCGTTTTTTTGAAAAAGATGTGTCAGAGTTTATGATGCAGCATCTATACAAGCCGTTAAAGGATATTAAAATCGGTAAACTGCTGCAGAATATGTTAGAACTGACTTCTCGACACAGACTGACAATTCTACCTGATCTTTTCCTTATGATGAAGGCTCTTACCACCGCTGAGGGCGTTGCCTTTATGCTCGATCCTGAGTTCGACATGATCGGCCACACAAAACCTTTTATCAAACGGGCAATGATGGATAGGTTCACTCCAAAGAGGATGGCAGAAAACTTTTATAATCTGGCATCAGAAATTCTGCAATTTATGCAACAGTTTCCCAGGGATGCCCTTGAAATTACAAATTTGCTTAAAAATAAAAAGCTGTCACTAAATTTACAGCACCGGGGTTATGAGACCATGCTTTCCACTTACGACCAGATAAGCAACAGAGTATCATTTTCTATCATCATTGCTGCTCTGATTATCGGGTCAGCCCTGATTGTAATTTCTGATGTTCCGCCTCTTGTTTACGGAATATCTCTTATTGGCATTGTTGGGTTTTTAACTGCTGCGGTAATGGGGATGTGGCTTTTGATTGCAATACTGAGAAAAGGGCGACTGTGAGCGAGACCTCTGAAAACCGACACTATATGTCCGATTTCCGCGTCAGCCTCAAATTTTAGTCCTCGAAATATTACATACACTCCTGCGGTTAATCCGCCTCAGGCGGATTGCCTTCGTCGAACTCGAACATAAATTATCAATTTTTAGAGGCCTCAAGAGGGAAATGCCTTTATGACATCTCCCTCTTTGAGCTGTTTATAAATAGGGTAAAGAGTTAATCGCCTGTGGCAGCACCGTGAAGCTTGATTTCAACCTTGTCCGTAAGACTTTCGTAATACTTGCGAAGGATGGCAACAACTTCATCACGCCCGAAGTGATCCGGAAGATCGCCACCTTCGGAGAGCATCTTGCGCAGCATGGTCCCTGAAAGGAGCACGCGATCTTCCTTGTCATGCGGGCAGGTTCTCAAAGATGCCATGCCATCGCATTTGTAGCAGTAGAATGTCCAGTCAATTTTCAACGGAGTGCAGAGCAGGGCTTTGCCTCCATCCGGTGTAGGAATCTTGTCAAAAATAGTCTGAGCTTCAAACATGCCGTAGAAATCGCCAACACCGGCATGATCTCGGCCAATGATCATCTTTGAGCAGCCATAATTCTGCCGGAAAGTGGCATGAAGCAGACCTTCTCTCGGTCCGGCATATCGCATGTCAAGAGGATATCCACCCTGAACAACATTATCTTCCACGAAATAGTTCTTTACCAGTGAATCGATACATTCTACACGAACATCGGCCGGGATATCACCGGGTTTTAAATTTCCTACCAGGGAATGGATGTAAACCCCGTCACATACTTCAACTGCAATCTTGCAAAGATATTCATGTGACCTATGCATCGGGTTTCTGAGCTGAAGTGCGGCTACCTCGCTCCACCCCTTGTCTTCAAATATTTTTCTGGATTCTTCCGGTCTCATGTAGACGCCGGCATACTTTGTGGGATATTCACTTTCGGTTAAAACTTTTACCGGTCCGGCCAGGTTGAATTCTTTCTGTTCCATGACCATCTGGACGCCAGGGTGATCGTCTTTGGCAATTTTCCAGAATTCTTCAGCGGTTGGGGTTCCTTCACCCATGAAAACCTTTTCGCACTCAAATTTTTTGTCTTCTTCGGTCATTTGGTATTTTTCGGTTACCTTCATCGTTGCCATCATTTCGTCTCTATCTGGATCGTAAAGCGCTATTTCATCTCCTTCGCTGATCGCACCAGCTTCTTCGCCGGAAACATCAAGTGTTACCGGAATGGGCCAGAAAGTGCCATCTGCCAGAAGGTAGTCGCTGCATACACCTTTCCAGTC
>JAHHLF010000082.1 GCA_018679315.1 Bacteroidia bacterium
TCAGGATTATGGCATCATTAATGACATACTGGTAACCGATATAGACCAGGACGGATGGGAAGATTTTGTAGCTGTTGGCGAATGGTCTTCCCCGGCGATATTCAGAAATATTCAAGGAAAGTTTGAACGAGATCAAAATATAGAAGCCTTTAATGACTCAGGCTGGTGGTTTAGCGCTATTGAAACGGATGTCAATAATGATGGCTTGCCAGATTATGTGCTAGGGAATGCAGGATTGAACCTTAAGTTCAAAGCGAGTACTAAGAAGCCGTTTAAGGTGTATGCCACAGATTTTGATGATGATGGAATTAACGACATCGTGTTGAGCAAGGAGTACAAAGGGGAATATGTGCCAGTTAGGGGAAGAGAATGTTCTTCCCAGCAAATGCCCTTTATTAAGTCGAAATTCCCTAGCTATAAAGAATTTGCCCAGGCAAGCTTAGAAGATGTCTACGGAGACAAATTGAACGAATCCTATGAAAAGGAAGTGACGGAATTTCAGTCGGTATTACTTATCAATAAAGGAAATATGGAATTTCAGAAAGTTATACTCCCCATTGAAGCCCAAATGATCCCGGTACTGACTATGGCAACAACAGATCTTAATAAAGATGGCTATGAAGATCTTATATTGGCAGGTAATATTTATGAAACCGAAGTTGAAACACCGCGTTTAGACGCGCTATCAGCCGTTGTATTACTATCCAATCAAAAAGGCGGATACAACAGCTTAAATCACAGTATATCAGGTATTTACTTGCATGGAAATGTGAAATCCATTGCCCTGGTCCCTTTTGAGAAGAAACAGCTCCTGGTAGCTGCTCAAAACAATGAAACTATTAGAGCTTATATTATAAAATGATAACGACCTATACAAATAGTATATGTCTTAGATAATCTTTACATTTAAACAAAAATCAGATATGAAGAATGCAGTTTTTACAGGGGTTCTAGCCCTTTTTTCAATCACCTTAAGTGCCCAGTTCACAGGACAGATCCCTACAAACACCACTACAGGTGGTTCTTCCGATATGGGGGCAGTTTCCGGGGCGATCTCAAGTCTGCTGGGACCTATAAACGAAGCAGATAAAAAACGCGAATTGAATTATGACGAATTTCGTGGATCACCTTATACATCGAATGATTTTCAGAGTACCACACTTCTTTATAAGGACGAAGTCGTAGGGGACATTTTTTACAGATTCAATTCCCTGAACCAGGAGATCGAGATCAAAACATCCAATTCACAGGATGAAGGCATTCGTGCTTTGGGAAGAGATAAAGAGATCGCTATAATGATAGATGGCAGGCCAATGTCATTCAAAACCTTTATCGATAAAACAGACAGAACTACCAATGGGTATCTGGTTACTTTAGTAGATACCGGGGAATACAAATTGTATAAGAGATTCTACGCTACATTCCAGGAAGGACTTAAGGCCGCTAATTCTTTTGCTAAGGACGTTCCTGCAAAGTTTACCCAGTACGTGGAGTATTACCTGGAACGAGAAGGAGCAAATCGTGTAGACTACATCAAGTTGAAAAAGGGAAGTGTTCTTAAGACCGTGTCCAATGATAAGCGTAATGCTTTGAAAGATTACATTAAAGAAAACGAGCTCAACCTTCGAAAAGAAGTAGACCTGGTTGAAGTCATCCGGTTTTTGAATAGCTGATTCAAACAGCCTCTTACTATTTCTTCAAATCCTTGAAATGCAAAATCATAGACTTATAGGTTTTGGTATAGCCTGCGTATTTTTGCTTAGTTCCATTTCTTGTTCCAACGATGATAGCAGTAATGTTCCGCTATTGGATGATGTGATCATTGGGGACAACGATTCTATCCCCGACCCTGTAGATATACCTGCAAAATTGGGAGATGTAGAATTCCTTAATCCCGGACTTGTCAGTAATGACCTTATTTTAGTCAATGATGCCAGTGCTAATCGCGCTTTTATCATGGATAAACAAGCTATGCTTTGGTATGAATGGGAGCTGTCCAATAATATAGGAAATGATGTATTCCTATTACCTGATGCACGCTTACTCGCCTCCCTGGAATCTGACAACCCTATTGTACCCTTTGGTGGCAAAGGAGGTCGACTACAATTCGTAGATAAGGACGGGAATATTGAATGGGATTATATTTATTCCACTCCCGATGCTGAAACCCATCACGATGCAGAATTACTTCCCAATGGAAATGTGATCGCCATGGTTTGGGCTAAAAGAACCGCAGATGAAGTAGTAGCTGCCGGATCAAAGTACGATACGATAATTTATACCGAAGCCATTATTGAAATAGATCCTAGTACAGACGAGATCGTATGGGAATGGCATGACTGGGATCACATGGTTCAAGACTTTGATGATAGCAAAGATAATTTTGGAGTTATCGCAGATAACCCACAGTTGATAGACCTAAATTATATTCCCGACAACGGGGGATGGCCCCAGGCAACCGGAGACTTGACGCATGCCAATGCCATAGCTTATGACGAAGTAAATGATGTGATATTCCTTAGTGTGAATTTCTATTCAGAAGTTTGGGTCATAGATCATAGCACAACTACGGAACAGGCTGCCGGTCATACCGGGGGTAATTATGGCAAGGGAGGAGATTTGATCTATCGTTTTGGGAATCCGGAAACTTATGACAATCTGCAAGGAACTAGGTTGTTTTACAGTCAACATTTTCCCAATCCATTAAAGGGTGATGACCAGGGTAAGATGCTGATATTTTCCAATGGGAACAACAGGGGGCAATCAGCGGTATACGAATTTCAACTTCCCGAAAACTATGCCCTGCTGCCGAATACGGATAATGAACCCGAAATACTTTGGGAATTCACTGACCCGGATTTATTTGCAGCACGAGTTTCGGGTGCTGTGCCTCTTTCAAATGGCAATATTCTCATTACCGAAGGAGATTATGGTTTCTGGGAAGTGACCCGGGACAAAGAGGTCGTATGGAAATTTGAAGGGGATGGTTTTTATTGGCGAGGCTATTCTTATAACCGAGGCGCTCCTGAAATAGGCGCCTTAGGCCTCACTTTTTAATGGCAGTCCTCTCTATTTTAAATACTCAAGAAATCAAAGAAAACAATCACTTACAAGTCATAGGACTCGTTTACTCTTAGATCATGTTCAAAGACACTCAAATTTATGGTTTAAGAGCAGTTATAGAAGCCGTTCATGCCGGTAAGGATATACAGAAGGTTTTTATGCAAAAAGGGCTTCAGGGAGCGCTTTTTAAAGAATTGGAAGGAGTGTTGAGAAATGCCAACATTCCAGTGTCTTATGTGCCCTATGAAAAACTGAATAAACTCACCCGTGAGAACCACCAGGGAGTGGTGGCCCAGATCGCACCTGTTTCCTTTCAACCCCTGGAATCTACGATAGATACCCTAGTGGCATCAGAGGTAAATCCATTAATCTTAATTCTTGACGAAGTTTCTGATGTCCGCAATTTTGGAGCTATTTTACGAACTGCTGAATGTGTTGGTGTGCATGCCGTGATCTTCCCGGACAAAGGATCAGCACCGGTGAATGCGGATACGGTAAAAACCTCAGCAGGAGCAGTTTTCAATATCCCTCTAATTAAAGTGGCGCATTTAAAAGATGCCATCTATTACCTTCAGGCCTCCGGAATTTCGGTCATTGCTGCCACCGAAAAAACGGATTCCGATCTATATAAAGTAAACATGTCAGGACCCAGTGCAATCCTTATGGGTTCGGAAGGAAGGGGTATCTCCCCTGCCCTGCTCAAACTTGTTGAACATAAAGCCGCTATTCCAATGAGAGGGCAGATTGGTTCCTTAAATGTATCGGTAGCGGCGGCTGTATTTCTCTATGAAGCCCTGAGACAACGTCTCAATCAGTAGGAGGAGTATCGTCTTTTTTCTTAAAGTGATAAATGATCCGGGTTGAAGTATCTTCTTTTTGCGTTAGCCCATCCGGGTCTTCAATAAAATTACCCTCCTCATCAAAATGTCGGAGAAAAGGATCATCTTCTTCATTGTAATCCTCATTTTCCCAGGCATACTTTCTCTTATCCGGTGCATGGGATCTCATGATCACAGCTAAAAAGAGGCCACTTAAAAAGCCGCCCAGATGGCCTTCCCATGATATCCCATCCTTAATGGGAAAAATATACCAGATCAAACTCCCATAAATAAATACAACGATCAGGGATATTGCTACCAAACGCATATGCTGGGAAAAGATCCCCTTAAAGAAGATGAAACTGGCCAGGACATAGATCATGCC
>JAHHLF010000195.1 GCA_018679315.1 Bacteroidia bacterium
GATAAAGTCGGGAAGGCTGTCATGGCAGCCTGATTGTATTCGTTATATATTTTTACAGCATAGGCATCCCCCTCGGCGATCATTGCCGGGCTGTTTTTAATCCATTTGTATAGCCAATCTTTATCCAGTCCTTCCTCTTCAGCCAATCTTGACTCAACATTGGCTAATGCCGGACCGGTCATTTTTCGGTTTAAGGAATGACAAGCTGCACAATTCTGATTGAATAATTGTTTTCCTTTGACAAGGTCGCCACCCACAATTTCTTCTGTGGTAGCAGCTGCCTCTGTCTCAGCCGCAGAATCTTGCGCCAAGCCTGTGTTGAAAATGAGTAGGAGAGTTACTAAGGAAAAACCAAAAAAACTTGAAAATGGATTGCGGTTAGAAACCTTTTTCATATTTAAAATCTTTCAAACAAATTTTTGGCATGATATTTACGATTACTCAGGGTAGTAACGTAAATCATCGCTGCAGGATCGGAAGCAAAAATACGACATACACTTTACTTGATATAGTACGCTGTATTGATAATTTTTAATTTATAATTATTCTAAATAAAGGGTTGGACTAGGGGAAAACTTTTTTAAATTTACCTTTGTAAATCAGGCCTCAACGCAATTTAGTCTGTAATATGAAAAATGTACTTTTATTGGAATTTTGCTTTTTACTTCGCTAGGGCTTCACGCTCAAAAAGGAGAAATCACGATTGAGCAAGACGCGAAATTGGAAGAAGCAATGGAAATCTATGCTTCATATTCCAGTGATAGTGAATATTATACTATTCAAGTAGGATTTGGCACATACCAGCGTGCAGAAAACTTAAAATCGCAGGTAGATGTAGATTTTCCCGGGTGGAATTCCAAGATCGTCTTTGATTCACCCACCTATAGAGTGCATGTAGGGAAGTTTAAAACAAAGTTGGAAGCCGAACGACGGTTCATTGAGGTAAGGCAAAAGTATCCTGCCTCTCTTCTTCTGAGACCTGAAAAATCTTTACGTTAACTATTTGGAAGTTAGAGTGTCTTCTTAACGGCGATCTGCTCGAAAGCTTCGATCACATCCGCTACTTTAATATCATTGTAATTCTTGATCTGGATACCACAGTCATATCCTTTAGCCACTTCTTTGACATCTTCCTTGAAGCGCTTTAAAGATTCCAGTTCTCCGGTATAGATGACAACCCCATCCCTAATTAAACGGATCTGGGAGGATCGTAATATCTTACCACTAGTTACCATGCAACCGCCAATAGTTCCAACCCTGGAGATCTTAAACGTATCCCTGATCTCTGCTGTTCCGCTGATCTCTTCTTTCATCTCAGGAGATAACATCCCTTCCATGGCATCTTTAAGATCATTGATCGCATCATAGATGATGGAATACATTCTGATATCTATCTCTTCTTTATCAGCAAGTTCACGGGCATTGCCCATAGGCCTGACATTAAACCCAATGACCACTGCATCAGAAGCTGAGGCTAATAATACGTCTGATTCTGTAATGGCACCCACAGCCTTGTGAATGATATTCACTTGAATTTCGTCTGTAGACAGTTTTTGGAAGGAATCTGTAAGGGCTTCTACTGAGCCATCCACATCTCCCTTCAGGATGATATTTAATTCCTTGAATTCCCCAAGAGCGATCCTTCGACCAATTTCATCTAAGGTAATATGTCGTTGTGTACGTACGGATTGTTCCCGCAATAATTGACTCCTTTTAGCTGCAATTTGCTTGGCTTCTTTTTCATCTTCCAACACTCGGAAGGTATCACCAGCCTGGGGGGCACCATCTAATCCTAGGATCGATATCGGCGTTGAAGGCCCTGCTTTCTCAACCGTATTTCCCCGCTCATCCTGCATCGCCTTAACCTTGCCACTGCAAGTTCCTGCCAATACATAATCGCCTATTTCCAGTGTCCCACCTTGTACTAAGATAGTAGATACATAACCTCGTCCTTTATCAAGGAAAGCCTCTACTACCGTACCAGAAGCAAGTTTGTCCGGATTTGCTTTCAGCTCTAACAATTCGGCCTCCAGCAACACCTTTTCTAACAATTCTTTTACACCATCTCCTGTCTTGGCAGAAATATCGTGCGATTGAATTTTACCACCCCAATCCTCAACCAACAAATTCATGGCTGCAAGACCTTCCTTGATCTTTTCAGGATTAGCCGTTGGCCTGTCAATCTTATTAATGGCAAAAATTATAGGTACTCCTGCCGCCTGGGCGTGACTAATAGCCTCTTTGGTCTGTGGCATAATGTCGTCATCCGCTGCGATCACAATAATTGCAATATCTGTAACCTGGGCACCCCTGGCACGCATCGCCGTAAAGGCTTCGTGACCCGGCGTATCCAGGAAGGTAATGCGTTGTCCGTTTTCAAGGGATACTCCATAAGCTCCTATATGTTGAGTGATCCCACCACTTTCGCCAGCGATCACATTTTCTTCTCTGATGTAATCCAACAAAGATGTTTTACCATGATCTACATGTCCCATGACCGTAACAATAGGTGCACGGCTTGACAGATCTTCATCTTCGTCTATTTCTTCTTCAAAAGTTTCTTCCAAGTCTGCAGTCACAAACTCAACTTCATAGCCAAATTCTTCAGCTACAATGGTAAGGGTTTCCGCGTCCAGCCTTTGGTTCATGGTTACCATGATACCCAATGACATACATGCCGATATAATATCTGTAGTTGGCACATTCATCATCGTTGCAACTTCTCCGGCTGTAATGAATTCCGTCACTTTCAGGATCTTACTATCCAGTTCTTGCTGTTCGAGATCCTGCTCTGTTTGTTGACGGTGCAAGTCTCTTTTCTCACGTCTGTATTTAGCTGCCTTTCCTTTTTTGGATTTGCCCTGAAGCTTTTCAAGTGTTTCTCTGATCTGCTTTTGCACCTCTTCTTCAGTAGGTTCCACTTTGGGTGCAGAACTGAAAGATCCTTTCCGTCCTCCTCTGCCAGGTCCTCCTGATTTAGGACGGCTATCACTGACAATACGTTTCCTTCTCCTCCTTCTGTCTTTGGGATCGGCCTTCTTATCTGCATCAGCTTTCTTAGCCGCCGGTTCTTCCTTCTTTTTCTTTTTCGGCTTTTCAAACTTGGTAAGATCTATCTTATCTCCCATGATCTTGGGACCAGATAGTTTCTGATAGGCCGTTTCTATGGCCTCTACTTTTTCTTTAGCCAGCGGCTCCTCTTTCTCTACAGGAGGCGCAGCTTCTTCTGCTTTAGCAGGCTCTTTAGTTTCTTTGGCGGGTTCCGGAGCTTTTACTTCAGCTTCCGGTTCCGGTTCCGGTTCCGGCTTTGGCTCTTCCTTCTTCTTTGGTTCCAGATCAATTTTACCGACCTGTTTAGGACCACTTAATTCGGCCTTGGCCTTAACAACTTCTCGAGCCGCTGCACGCTTTTCGCGAGCCAGGCGTTTTTCTTCCTGCTCTTGTTCCAGTTGCAAACGAATCGCTTCTTTCTCTTTTCGTTTCTCCTCGCCTACCTCCTTTGAAGCAACTTTCTTGCTCATGTCCGTTTGGAATTCATCCAGCAATACCTGGTATACCTCATTGGAGATTTTGGTCGTAGGTCTTGCCTCCACTTTGTGACCTTTGGAAGCAAGGTGTTCCACTGCCCTATCCAGTGAGATATTTAATTCCCTCAGGACTTTATTAAGCCTTATGTTTGCGATATCTGGCATATACTTATTTACCTTCTATTTAAGGATGCGCTAATATAGAATTTAATCTTCAAACTCTTCTTTGAGGATCCGTATAACATCAGATACGGTTTCTTCCTCCA
>JAHHLF010000072.1 GCA_018679315.1 Bacteroidia bacterium
GACAATGCCTGTTGATTTCCTGAGTGATATCCAGCATAATTTTTCGAATCTAGTTTTCCTGTCCTATTTTACTGTCGCTCCCAGCGCTGATAAGATCAAGAAATATATCCGTGAATTCACTAAAAAATTAAATCTGAATGGATCTTCCCAATTTTGGATCCTCGGGAGACAAACAGAATTTATCACTCCTGAGATGAAAGGATCCAACATCCATACCTTTCCTTCCATACACGACGCAATTCAAAAATTATAATATCCCCTTATGAGTAAAAGCGTTCAGATCATTGGCTCGGGATTTGCTTCCCTTTCGGCAGCCTGTTACCTGGCTAATGCCGGCTATTCTGTCGATATCTATGAAAAGAATGCAACCGTGGGCGGACGTGCACGCCGACTATCAAAAGAGGGCTTCACATTTGACATGGGGCCCAGCTGGTATTGGATGCCGGATATTTTTGAAAAGTTTTTTGCTGATTTCCAGAAATTACCGTCCGATTATTATCATTTAGACAAGCTGGATCCGGCGTACAAAATATTCTTTGCAGATGACACCATTACCATTGGTGATTCTATGGAAAAGATCTGTGAGGAATTTGAACGGATAGAGCCTGGCAGTGCCCGGGTCTTGCGAAAATTTATAGCGAAGGCCCAAAAAAACTACGATATCGCCATAAATAAAATTGTTTACCGACCCGGTCTTTCGCCTTTAGAATTGATCACCCCGGAAACAGCCATGCGCGTAAACCAGTTCTTTTCTACCATTAAAAAAGAGGTGAGACGCTCTTTCAAAAATCCCAAGTTAGTTGCAACCCTCGAATTTCCTGTCTTATTCCTGGGAGCTAAACCATCTAATACACCTGCCTTCTACAGCTTTATGAATTATGCCGATTTTGGTCTTGGCACCTGGCATCCCAGAGGAGGTATGTATGAGGTTATACTCGGCATGAAAAGATTGGCCGAAGAACTGGGCGTACGAATTCACTGTAATAGTCCGGCGGAAGAGATCGGTGTTACGAATGGAAAGGCCGCATACATAAATGTAAATGGTGAGAAGAAAACGGCAGACTTTACCCTGAGGGGTGCAGATTATCACCACACGGAAACTTTATTGGAGCCGTCTTACCGCCAGTATTCTGAAGGCTATTGGGACAAGAAAACGTTTGCCCCTTCCACCCTGCTCTTTTATGTCGGTTTTGATACTCGGTTGAAAGGCATGGAACATCACAGCCTCTTTTTTGATACCGATTTTGAAGCCCATGCCCGTGCTATTTATGATGAACCTAAATGGCCGGACAAGCCCTTGTTTTATGCCAGTTTTCCTTCCAAAACAGACAGTTCTATGGCGCCGGAAGGCTGTGAAGCTGGGTTGTTCTTAATTCCTATTGCGCCTGATCTCGAAGATACGCCAGCGCTGAGGGAGATGTATTTCCAGAAAATGATGCTCCGTTTTGAGAAGCACCTGGGAAGTTCAGTAAAGAATAATATTATCTTTAAAGAGTCATTTTGTGTCAAGGACTTCGTATCAGAATACAATTCGTATAAAGGCAATGCATATGGAATGGCCAATATCCTGACGCAAACAGCATTTATGAGGCCTGGACTGCGCAGTAAAAAAGTAAGTAATCTATATTTCACAGGCCAATTAACTGTTCCGGGACCAGGAGTTCCACCTTCGTTGATCTCTGGGAAATTAGCCGCTGAATTGATCGTGAAAGCAAGCTGATGTATTTATGAAAGCAATATTTGACAATGTTTCCTATGCCTGCAGTAAGATGGTTACTACTTCTTACAGTACGTCTTTTTCAATGGCCACAAAAATGCTCGACTCCTCCATTCGAAAAGATATTTATAATATTTATGGTTTCGTCCGATTTGCCGATGAGATCGTCGACACTTTTCATGAATATAATAAACAGGAATTATTTGAAAGGTTCGAAAAAGATCTGTACGCTGCTTTGCACGATAAAATAAGTCTGAACCCCATTTTAAACTCTTTCCAGCACACGTATCACAAATACGGCATTCAACGTGATCTTGTCGAAGCCTTTATGAAGAGCATGCGTATGGACCTGACCAAGAAAAAGTATGCGAGTATTGAAGAGTACAAGGAATATATCTATGGCTCGGCCGATGTGGTAGGACTCATGTGCCTTCGCGTTTTTGTCGATGGCAATGATGATACATATGAAGATCTCAAAGAATCTGCCATGGCGCTGGGATCTGCCTTTCAAAAGGTTAATTTTTTACGAGACCTGAAAGCTGATCACGAAGATCTGAACCGGACATATTTTCCTAACACAGATCTTAATGAATTAGATGAGGCTTCAAAAGACAAGATCGTCCAAGAGATCGAAGAAGATTTCAAGCGGGGGTACCGGGGCATTATGAAATTGCCTAACAAGGCAAAATTCGGCGTCTTTACAGCATACACCTATTACAAGAAATTATTGAAGAAATTAAGAAATACCCCATCGAGGGAAATTAAAAAGAAACGAATTCGCGTTCCTGATTATCAAAAAATTGGATTGCTTGCAAAATCCTATGTAACTTGTAAGCTAAATAGGGTTTAACATGAATATTGCCATTTGGTTACTTATCTTTTTTGGAACTTTTTGGTTCATGGAATTTATGGCTTGGTTTACCCATAAATATATCATGCATGGATTTTTGTGGAGCTTGCATAGGGACCACCACAAGAAAGATCACGACAGCTGGTTTGAACGCAACGATGCCTTCTTTCTCTTCTATGCTGTTGTGAGCATGGTTCTTTTCTACCTTGGTGCTAATACAAATTTCTGGTATGGCTGGCCATTGGGGTTAGGGATATTAGCCTATGGGATCGCTTATTTTACCGTTCATGATATCTTCATTCACCAGCGCTTCAAAATGTTTCGCAATGCCAATAACAGGTATGCCAGAGGCGTCAGGCGTGCGCACAAGATCCACCATAAACATTTAGGAAAAGAGGATGGAGAGTGTTTTGGAATGCTGGTTGTACCTTGGAAATATTTTCGAAAATAGGCTATTCTTCTTCCAGCAATTCGTCTAGCAGGTCATGGATCTTTTTATTGTTCCAATCTGCAATTCCTTCTTCCTGAATCACAATATGTCCTTGCTTGTCGATCAGATAACTGGCAGGAGGAGCCAGAACTTCAAACGGAGCACGTTCACCTATGATCAGGTACGTCACTGGAAAGTGGAACTTCTTTTCCGCCATAAATGCTTCTACCGGAGGCCGTTCTTCGTCTGTAATAATATAAAAATCTACCCGATCGCTGTAGGCATCATAAAGGTCCTGGATACCGGCTAGTTCAGCAGCGCAGGGCAAGCGCCATGAAGCCCAGAAATTTATAAAAACCACTTTTCCTTTCGACTTTTCAAAACTAAAAAACTCCCATTGGGGATCTTTTAATGTCCATTTATAATCCGAGATCGCAATACGGTTTTCCTGGGCAATTAGGGTTGGATTACCGGCAAAAAGCTGGTTGAGAAAAACTTTGCTGTGATAACCTAGGGGAGTCAGAAAGAAAGATAAGATAAAGGCGAACAACAAAATGTTCAGCAAGGTTCTCTTTTTTATCTTCATTCGGCTTGGAATTGATCAAAACTAAAAAACTCCTGATACATACAGGAGTTTTTCATAGTATTTGTATAGTACTTTTTAGGAAGCGCTCTCCTGCTTGATCACATTCAAAGCAGATCCTTCCTTGAACCATTCAATTTGAGAGGCATTGTAAGTGTGATTGGCCATAATGACATCCTTACTGCCATCAGCATGCACAGCTTCTATGCTCAATGGTTTACCGGGTGCAAAATCTGCGATATCAACAAAATTGAAAGTATCGTCTTCCTGGATGAGATCATAGTCACTCTCATTAGCGAAGGTCAATGCAAGCATCCCTTGTTTCTTCAAATTAGTTTCATGGATACGCGCAAAGGATTTTACAATAACAGCAGCAACACCGAGATGACGAGGCTGCATGGCCGCATGCTCTCTTGAAGATCCTTCTCCGTAATTATGGTCACCGGCTACCAATGTTCGAATGCCATTTAATTTATACGCGCGCTGGGTATCCGGCACACCGCCGTATTCCCCACTTAATTGATTCTTAACAAAATTTGTCTTTTTATTGAATGCATTTACTGCTCCAATAAGGGTATTGTTGGCAATATTGTCTAAATGTCCGCGATACCGCAACCAGGGGCCGGCCATGGATATATGGTCTGTCGTACATTTACCAAAGGCTTTGATCAACAATTTCATGCCTTGCAATTCCTCATTTTTAATCGGATCAAAAGGT
The DNA here is from genome assembly GCA_018679315.1 of Bacteroidia bacterium. Taxonomy (GTDB): domain Bacteria; phylum Bacteroidota; class Bacteroidia; order Flavobacteriales; family Flavobacteriaceae; genus HDS-28. The sequence goes on from JAHHLF010000072.1 coordinate 4,299, forward strand.
TCCAGCAATTGAAGTCGCTCTGAAGCAGGATCCACTTTCACTTCTATACCTGATCCATCCTCCGGGGGTGCAACAAATCCGGCATCCTCAACATCGAAACCTTCTGGCGGTAATTCATATCCCCTGGGCTCTTCCAGCATTACCTCTTGCCCATCCTCATTTAACAAGCTGTCTGTAGCCGGGTTAAAATCGAGTCGGCCTGCAATGGCGATCGCAGTCACCAGCTCCGGGGAGCCTACAAATGCCAAAGTGTTGGGGTTTCCATCTGCTCGTTTCGCAAAATTCCGATTAAAGGAATGAACGATGGTATTTCTTGGACCATCCGCCGCCTTATCACCATAGCGATCCCACATCCCAATACACGGCCCACATGCGTTTGCAAAAACCGTAGCTCCAATTTCATTGAATGTATCGATCAGCCCATCCCGCTCAATCGTATAACGGACTTGTTCCGAACCCGGCGTGATGGTGAACTTTGACTGTGTTTTTAAATTTTTGTCTTTAACCTGCTTGGCCAATGATGCTGCTCTAGATATATCTTCATAAGATGAATTCGTACAAGACCCGATCAGTCCGACCTCCACATTCAATGGCCAATCATTCTTTCTTGCTGCTTCACTCATTTTTGAAATGGGAGTTGCCAGGTCTGGCGTGAACGGACCATTTAAATGTGGCTCCAATGTTGAAAGATCGATCTCGATAACCTGGTCAAAATAAGAGCCAGGATCGGCATAGACTTCAGGATCTGCAGTTAGGTGTTCCTTGACCCCATTCGCAGCGTCAGCTACTTCTGATCTGTCTGTAGCCCGCAGATAACGATCCATAGAGGCATCATATCCAAAAGTGGAAGTAGTGGCTCCTACTTCTGCTCCCATATTACAAATAGTCCCTTTACCTGTACAGGACATTGATGTGGCCCCTTCGCCAAAATATTCTATAATCGCACCTGTCCCTCCTTTTACAGTAAGAATATCTGCTACCTTGAGTATGACATCTTTTGGCGCCGTCCAACCCGAAAGTTTTCCACTAAGTTTTACACCAATTAATTTGGGGAATTTAAGTTCCCAGGGCATTCCAGCCATTACATCCACTGCATCTGCACCTCCTACACCAATGGCCACCATACCGAGTCCGCCGGCATTCACAGTGTGTGAATCTGTTCCGATCATCATCCCTCCAGGAAAGGCGTAATTCTCGAGAACCACCTGGTGTATAATCCCAGCACCGGGTTTCCAGAATCCAATCCCGTATTTGTTTGAGACAGACTCGAGAAAATCAAATACTTCATTACTTGTCTTATTGGCGCGTACAAGATCTTCTTTAGCTCCTGTCTTGGCCTGTATCAGGTGATCACAATGCACTGTGGTTGGTACGGCAACTTTAGGCTTACCGGCGTGCATGAACTGCAATAGTGCCATTTGTGCTGTGGCATCCTGGCATGCAACCCTATCCGGGGCAAAGTCTACATAATCCTTACCTCTTTTATATGCCTGGGCCGGAACGCCGTCCCATAAATGTGCATAGAGGATCTTTTCAGCCAACGTAAGGGGTTTCCCTACCACCTCGCGAGCTCTATTCACGCGATCGCCAAATTGTGCGTACACTTTTTGGATCATGTCTAAATCAAAAGCCATATTGTGATCTTTTAGTTTGAAGTGGCCCAAAAATACTAAAACCAAGAGGTTTATAAAACTTTTGAGCCTCGAGCCTAGGCGGAATTCCGAATACGTGAAATCGGAAAAGCAAAAATTACCAAAGTCCTATTTAAAACTATAAAATATTATGATCTGAAATATAACGAAGTATAAAAAATAATTATAGTAACTGTTGGATCAGAGTTTCTTGCGTAATGCCCTCAGCCTCAGCTTTATAATTCTTAATAATCCGATGTCGAAGGATTCCATAGGCGACCGCCTGGACATCTTCGATATCTGGTGAGTACTTGCCATGAATAGCGGCATGTGCTTTTCCGGCCAAAATCAGATTCTGCGAGGCTCGGGGTCCGGCACCCCAATCTACATACTGTTTTACATATTCCGAGGCCGTTTCTAAACCAGGCCGGGTACTGTTTACCAGGTTCACCGCATATTCTACCACATTGTCAGGTACAGGTATGCGTCTTACCAGGTGTTGTACTTCAAGGATCTCGTCTGCGGTGAATAAGGTGTCTACCTGGGGGAATTCATCATTCGTCGTAGTTTTTACCACCTGGATCTCCTCCTCTACCGAAGGATATTTCAATTCAATGGCAAACATAAAACGGTCTAATTGGGCTTCCGGTAGCGGGTAAGTTCCTTCCTGTTCTATTGGGTTCTGTGTAGCCAGAACAAAGTAAGGAAGGGATAATTCGTGTCGCTGTCCGGCGATGGTTACTGCACGTTCCTGCATAGCTTCCAGCAAGGCAGCTTGTGTCTTGGGCGGCGTTCGGTTAATCTCGTCGGCTAAAATGATATTTGCAAAGACCGGTCCTTTGATAAACTTAAAATTCCGGTTTTGATCGAGGATCTCACTACCCAAGATATCGCTGGGCATTAAATCGGGTGTAAACTGTATACGCTTGAAATCCAGGCCCAATGTTTGGGCTATGGTGTTGACCATTAAGGTTTTGGCAAGTCCCGGTACGCCAATTAGCAGTGAATGTCCCCCGGAATATATTGATAAAAGGATCTGATCGATGACCGCATGTTGCCCTACGATGATCTTTCCGATCTCATTTTTAAGTGCCTGGTGTTTCTCCACCAAACGTTGCATAGCTGCCACATCGGACATGGTTATTGTTTTATCCAGTTATTTGCAAATGTACAGCTCTTATTCTCTTCATTGACACTCACATAGGTTTCTTCTATATGCTCGGACATCCATTCTTTTATCGTATTAAACTGTTTCTCCCGCAAAGCCAATTCCTGGATCTTTAGATAATCCTGTGCAAAATCTGCCACATGCTCATCAAATCTATTGGACACTTGCAGGATCTTATATGAAGGTGGGCCGCCTCTTGGATCCGGTTCAAGGATCGGGTAAGAGACTTCGTTATCCTTTAGATCACGTACCTGGTTGTAGAGTGTAGGATCCATTTTTGTCAACTCAAACCTGCTGTCAAAATTGATGGGATTACGAAGCAGTCCGCCATCAAACTTGGTTTCTTTTTCATCAGAAAAATTTAAGGCTGCGTCAGCAAAGGAGTATTTCCCATCCAGAATATGCCGACGCACACTATCTAATTCTTTTTTTGCGGCTTCCACAGCAGTTTGTGGGATTTCCGGCTGAATTAAAATATGCCGGAGATCCAATTCCTGTCCCCTAATCTTCTCGATATATATAATATGATAGCCAAATTCTGTTTCAAACGGATCTGAGATCTCACCTTCCTGTAAACTGAAGGCAACATCCTTGAATTCTTTTACAAAAGGTGTTTGCCGTGTCATGCTATACGCGCCGCCCTTTGATTTAGAGCCCGGATCCTGAGAATATAAAATGGCCTTTACGCTAAAGCTGGCATCATTGTCCTCCACATCTGCCTTGATCTCCCTGAGTTTATCAATCGCACGTTGTTTTTCTATTTCAGGGATCTTAGGTGTTTTCACGATCTGGGCAATTTCCATTTCGGCCCCAAATACAGGTCGCTCATCTTCTGGTATCTTAAAAAAGAATTGCCGGATCTCCTCTGGGGTAACTTCGATCTCCCCAACGATCTTTTGTTGCATTTTCTGCGATAACATCTGCAACTTGTTGATATTAAAGAGTTCTTCCCTGAATTCTTCTACAGTTGTCTTATTATAAAACTTGAGCACCTTGTCCATAGATCCCACTTGCTGGATCAGTTGCTGTATCTGGCGATCACTGGTTGCATTCACTTCGTCATCAGAAACTAAAATACTGTCTTGTACTGCCTGGTGCGCATACAGCCTGTCTTCCATTAACTTCCCCAGTAGGCCACAACGCGTAATATCTTCAGACGAAGCCCCCTGATTTTTAAGGTCGATCAATGTTTTTTCAATGTCTGATTCCAGGATCACATAATCTCCCACCACAGCTGCTATGCCATCTATTTTAACCCGCATTGGTTTTGCCTGGGTTGAGACAGTGGGTTCTTCCGGTGGCTCTAGCTGAGGATCCGGAATTTGCTCCGGATCTTGAGACCAAAGGGTTAGAAAACAAAAACTAAATAGAATGGATAGAATTTTACTGTTCAGATGCATAGACTTCGAATTCATTATTTTTTGTAGCCTCATCAATGATCTCAGTTTCCAATTGATTCAAGTAATCCTGTTTGCGGCGATTCCGCAGTACCTGGCCAATTGTTTCCGAGATGTAGGAGAGTGGGGCCACATCATTTACTTGTAATACCCCATTAATTCTGGCCAAATATACCCCCAATGAATCCTCCAATTCAAAAAATTGTGAATTTTTTAAGTACCTGCTTTCATTGTCGATAGTTAATGGAGGTATTTCTTCTATCACCCGACTCGCAGGTATCCACAGTGAATCATTAAAATTAAGCTTCCGGAATTGCACACCAACAGAATCAAGATAATCCACATCTTCGGCTTCAAACCTTTTCAACCGGCGTATGACTTCCGATTTATTCAAGAATGGTTTTGGGAGTTCAATAAATCGGATCTGGACGATCTTTTCCTTAAGCTTGAAATTTTCTTTTTTCTCTTCGTAAAAGGCCTTCATTTCTTCGACCGTGATCAAGGTGTCTTCACCTTGAGCTGCCAGAGCTTCTTTATAAGCGCCTGTATACAGATCTGTCCTGTAGTTTGCCACGAGACGTTCAAATTCTTCGAGTTTAGATTCAGGCAGGTTAATTTGTGCCTTTGAAACAAGCAGTTGTTTCACAGCCCAGTTATTTATGAAGTCTGAAACAAATACGGCACTATCCTCTTTTGTACCTCGAATCTCTAATAAGGCATCTATTTCATCGGCATAGAGGTAATTATCTCCAACACGTGCAACTACTTCCCGCTCCTGGTTATTCTTAAATAAGGTACAGGAGGCCATCAGGATCATCATGGCAACTCCAAATGCTATATTGAGAAGGCGTATTCTTTTGGAGGTTGTTCGGGTCATTGGGCAAAAATATAAAAACCTTCAAGCCGGGCAAGCATTGTAACATCTGATTAACACCTTCATTATAGACAAACAGCACCTATTTTAGTACATTAGTGTGAACTAATACCATCATCATGAAATACACAACCAAGATCAAAGTAAACCTGCCGCGTGAAACACTTATAAAAAAGCTGGACAATCCTGATAATATGAAGCATTGGCAGCGTGGACTGACACACTACAAAGAGATCTCAGGCTCGCCAGGGGAGGAAGGTGCACAAATGGAACTACATTATGATATGGGAAAACGAAAAATGGTTTTGGTTGAGACCATTCTTAAAAGGAATTTCCCGAATGAATTTCATGCCACATATGATGCCAAAGGTGTTCATAATATTCAAAAAAACTTTTTTCACGAGATCGATGAAAATACGACGGAATGGGAATCGCAAGCCGAATTTCAATTTGACAGCTTTTTTATGAAGATGATGGGTTTCTTTATGCCAGGAGCTTTTAAGAAGCAGTCTATGAAATACGCTATGGATTTTAAAGCCTTTGCTGAAGATGGTGTATCCGTTGCACCGCAAACTGATTCAAATTGGGAGGAAGAAGAATAAAACTTATTTGGGATTTTCGCGGACCAGACGCTTCACAGACGGCTGCACATCATGAACTTCATTTGAAAGAATTTTCCATGGCATCAGATGGAGAGGGAGGTGAGACAGGCCATGTGAACCACAGTGAATTTCATTCAAGTGCCTTTCTGGTCGTAGAGGAAGCAAAAATGATTGCCGTGAGGGATAAATTATTACCTCACAGAGGAGAATATATCAGTGCATAAAATGTCCGCATGAAGGCTAAATTCATTTGGTACGCTGCTCTATACATACTGCTTACGGCTTGCTCGGATAAGGTTGATATAGAAGATCCGATCTTACGTGCATTGTCATCAGAGGATCCCAGGATAAAAATGGTCATGGAGAATCTGGACGCCCATGAGGTTCAGATCCTATTTACTCGCATCGACCGTTCCGGAGACAGTATTTCCCTGACAGATCATACTTTTCAAGTTGATGAAGAAGCGTATTTCTACCCGGCGAGTACAGTGAAATTTCCGATCGCCGTTTTGGCGCTTGAATACATAAATGAACTGAAGGAATTAGATCTGAATACGCGGTTCTACGTTGAAGGCGACACCGTTGAAACCACCGTGGGAGCTGAAGTCGAAAAGGTTTTTGCAGTAAGTGACAATGCGGCGAACAACAGGCTCGTAGAACTTTTGGGACAAGACCGGATCAACGAACGTCTGCAAAAAAAAGGTATTCAACCTGTTCGTATTGCCCATCGTTTATCTGCTTCCAATGCCGATGAAGTAGTTACAAAACCCCTCATCATTTACTTAAATGACAGTACGACTATGTCCATGGAGTCCAGTACTAATGCTCCCCCTCAGGACCTTCAGTTAAAAGGAATTCTTAAGGGTTCAGGATTTATTGATGAGGATACACTTATAGGAGAACCTTTTGATTTCGGTCAAAAAAATTACTACCCGATTAGTGCTCAACATGCCACTTTAAAGCGGGTACTATTCCCGGAACTATTTGACAGCTCTCAACGGTTTGAACTGGACGATGAAAGTTGGCGATTACTTCTCAACGCTATGAAAAGCAGACCCCGGGAACTCGGTTATGACCCTGAAATATACTATGACAGCTATGTGAAGTTTTTTTTATTCGGGGATTCAGAAATTCCTTATCCCGAACATGTAGAAATATATAATAAGGTGGGATATGCCTACGGCACACTGACGGATTGTGCTTATATCCTTGATGTGAAGAATAATGTGGAGTTTATGCTAACAGCTACTTTATTGGTTAATAGCAATGGTGTATTCAATGACAATGTCTATGAATATGAAAAAGTGGGCATCCCTTTTCTTGCTGCACTTGGGCAAGAATTATACGATTTAGAGTTACACAGTAAAAAATAAACCATGAGTGAACTAACTTTTGATTCGTTTACGAAAAAGATCTTCATCAAAACGTCACAGGAAAAAATGTATTGGTGCTGGGGCAGTCCGGAAGGGATCGCTTCCTGGTTCCTGAGCAGTGCGGTATATGTTGATCCCGATGGGAATACCAGAGCTTCCGATGATCTCATTCAGGCAGGAGATTCCTATACCTGGAAATGGCATAACTGGGATGGTGAGGAAAAGGGCAAGGTTTTCCAGGCAAACGGTACTGACTATATTGAAATATCATTTGCTGAAGTCAGCAAGGTGTCTGTGCATATAGAACCGCATGGAGATACTGTCTTGCTGACCTTAAGACAATTTGAGATCCCGACAGATGATAAGAACAAGCTGAATATCCATTTCGGATGCAGCAATGGATGGACATTCTGGCTCGCTAATCTCAAGGCATACCTGGAACATGGGATCCTGCTAAATGAAACAGAAGTTGATCTTAGCAAGATCCCCTTGGCGGGTTATGAATTTGTGAATATGTGATTTCGAAAAGTAGGTATCAAAAAGAAGCACCGCCGAAGCGGTGCTAAAAACAAACAACATCAACAAAACAACCTATTTTGGCATTACAACGTCTTCTATGATGTGGATTACTCCATTAGAAGCCATTACATCGGTCTGAGCGATTTTACTATAATTTCCATTCTGATCTTTTAGATAGATGCCATCTTCCTTCTTTTTGGCCATTAATTGGGCGCCATTGAGCGTTGTCAATGTGGCTGAACCATTACCGGCTTTTAAAGCGTTTACAACATCCGTCGCTGTTAGTTTACCTGCAACTACATGATAGGTAAGTATACCTGCCAAGGCGTCCTTATTTTCTGGCTGCAATAATGAACTCAAGGTATTTGAATCAATTTTTGCAAAACCTGAATTAAGTGGAGCGAATACAGTGAAAGGACCAT
>JAHHLF010000254.1 GCA_018679315.1 Bacteroidia bacterium
GCCGGTAAAAAATCCCCCTGGTTTGTCGTCGCATTTGGAATGGTGGGTGCCTCCCTGTCCGGCGTTACCTTTATATCCGTCCCGGGATGGGTAGAAGATTCACAGTTTAGCTATATGCAGGTAGTCCTGGGCTATCTCGTGGGCTATTTTGTTGTGGCTTATCTATTGCTTCCGCTTTATTACCGACTCAATGTTACGTCCATATATGAATATCTGAATACGCGCTTCGGACCTACCAGTTATAAAGTGGGCGCAGTTTCCTTTTTTATATCCAGGGTGCTGGGCGCCTCATTCAGACTTTTTTTAGTAGCTATCGTCTTACAGCAATTTGTATTTGATGCGTGGAACGTCCCCTTTGAGATTACCGTAATACTCTCTATCCTATTGATCTGGGTTTATACATACAAAGGGGGAATAAAAACAATTGTCTGGACAGACACCTTGCAAACATTGTTTATGATCCTCGCCGTAATTCTCTGCATCTATTTTATAAATACACGACTCGATTGGACTTTTGGAGAATTCCTCGCTTCAGAAGAGCTGAAATCCTATAGCAAGTTTTTAGTCACGGATAGCTTTCAATCCAGGAATCATTTTATTAAATCATTCGTAGGCGGAATGTTCATAACCATCTGTATGACGGGGCTTGACCAGGATATGATGCAAAAGAACCTGACGTGCAAGAATATAGGGGATGCCCAGAAAAATATGGTGACATTCAGCATCGTGCTTGTTATAGTTACATTCTTATTTGTTTTGTTAGGTGCCTTGTTATTTATTTATGCAGCCAAGGAGAATATTGCCATACCTCTCATGGATGGATCGCCAAAATCTGATCTCTTATTCCCTGAGATCGCCTTAAACAGTGATTTAGGGATCTGGGTAGGGGTCACATTCCTTCTTGGGCTGATCGCTGCTGCCTATAGTAGCGCTGATAGTGCCCTTACATCACTCACCACTTCATTTTGTGTTGATTTTCTGGGTATTGAAAAGAAACCTGAAACTGATCAAAAAACGATCCGTAAAAAAACCCATATATGGATGAGTGTTGTGTTGGTTTTAGTGGTTATCCTTTTTAAATATGTCCTTAACAGCAATGTCATAGATGGCTTGCTTACTGTTGCCACCTATACCTATGGGCCCTTGCTGGGCTTGTTTGCTTTCGGAATCTTTACGAGTTACCAGATAAAAGATCGCTATGTATGGATCGTAGCCGTCGTTTGTGTGGGTATTATTTACATTCTGGGAAATATACCGGCAGAATCACTGGGGGGATATCAGGTTGGCTATGAATTGTTACCGTTTAACGGACTTTTGACTTTTATAGGCTTGTGGGCATTGAAGGAAAAGAAAACATTTTCCAGATAATTTTACTGAAAATACTGTATTCTCAAATATGTATTTTCGAGGCTATCGCTAATTCTTTTCTAATACAAATCTAAGGCAAGCAGTGTCAAAGTACATCCAATTTCCACTTCTATATCATTGGCCCTGAGTAGTTTATAAAATTCAGGATTTTCAGTACCCGGATTAAATATGATACGGTGTGGGCGAAGGGATAAAATCTGATCAAAATATTCAGCTTGATTTGGCGGTGAAATATACAAACTGATGGTGTGGGCGCTTTGTAAGTTATCCAAATTGGTTATAACTTGTACCCCGTCTATGTGACCTTCCTCAACCCCAAATGCACTAGTCTTAATTTGCTTAGATCGTAATTTGATCACGACCTGATGGCTGATTCGATGTGGTTTTAAGGAAGCGCCAAAGACGAGGGTTGATTTCATGTTTAAATCCAGTGTTAATATCTGTTAATTGCTGTCATGAATTTAAAATAAATCTCGTCCTTTGAATACAAATTAGCGATTAAGAAATTGGTAACGCTATATTTTTTTATAGTTAATGGTTAGTGTTTAGTATAGCTTATCAATGAACGAAACCCCGGCATCTTTGTCGGGGTTTCACGTTAAACTTGATTGCTTTGGCTTAAGGATACATATTAAAAGATCCCAGTAGCGTGTCCATCGAGGCTCGTAACATTTTTTTCTACCCAGTACTTTTCAAGTCCCTTCCTTCCTTTTTCAGCTGCCCAGGGACCCAGTAGATCTCGTTCCCCCTTGTATTCCATATAGGGAACACCAAATCCACAGCTGGTCTGAACCAGGTCTATATCCAAAACAATGAATTGCCTGCTTCCCACTGCATCAGGAAAATGAGGTTGAAGATCTTGCCAGGCAGTATCCCGTTCGTGATATACTTGAGCTTTGCCATAAAGTCTGAGGATCATAGGATTCCCTTCAAAGGCACAAAACATGAGCGTCATTCTGTTATGAAACTGCAAGTGGGTCGCCGTTTCGTTGCCACTACCTGTAAGATTCAACCATACCACTTGTGTTTCAGAGAGCACTTTTAGGGAATCAAGGCCTTTTGGAGATAGATTTATCCTGCCTTCCTTCATGGCCGTTGCCACAAAAAAAACCGGTTGTTCCTTAATAAAGGAGATCAATTTTGACGATAACTTCTTTTGGCGTTTTCCCATATCTACAAATAAGTTAAACGCTTACCAGCGGATCACCACGCTGCCCCAGGTAAAGCCGCTGCCAAAGGCTGCAAGGATCACGAGATCTCCATCTCTGACCTTTCCTTTTTCAACAGCTTCTGCCAATGCTATGGGTATAGAGGCTGCGGTGGTATTACCATAATGCATGATATTATTATATACCTGATCATCGGACAGTCTGAATTTCTTTTGTATGAATTGTGCTATCCTGAGATTGGCCTGATGTGGAATGAGCATATCTATATCCTCAACACCCAGCTTATTCTTTTCCAGACCTTCTTTGATCACCTCTGAAAAGCGCACTACGGCATTTTTGAAAACGAACTTCCCATTCATGTACGGAAAGTAAGAAGTGTCATCAGGATCGTTCTGTTCAAGAATTTCCGTCACCCAACGAGTTCCCATTGCCGGGGCAATTACTGATAGTTCTTCGGCATGCTGGCCTTCCGAATGTAAATGGGATGAGAGAATACCTTTTTCCAGGTTTTCTTCCCTTGTAAGGACTACGGAACCGGCTCCATCTCCAAAGATTACAGATACATCCCGGCCTCTGGTCGTCATATCCAATCCTGTTGAATGTACTTCAGATCCGATGACCAGCACATTTTTATACATTCCGCTTTTGATATATTGATCTGCAAGTGACAGACCATATACAAAACCGGAGCACTGATTTCGGATATCTACTGCACCCACAGTTTTCATTTCAAGATCACGTTGCACCATCACACCGGGACCTGGAAAATAATAATCGGGACTTAGGGTAGCAAAGACTATAAAGTCAATATCATCAGGGGTAAGTCCGGCATTGGATATAGCCATTTTGGCAGCCTTGACACCCATACTGGATGTAGTTTCTTCGCCTTTAATTATGTGCCTGCGTTCCTTGATGCCGGTACGTTCCTGGATCCACTCGTCGCTGGTATCCATTAGTTTGGATAAATCATCATTTGTCACCACATTTTCGGGTACATAATATCCCAAACCTGCTATTCTTGAATTGTACATATGCTTTTGGATTTTCGGTACTTCTATACCCTCATTTTACAGGGGTATAGATCGACTACTAATCTGAATCGAATATACTTAAAAAATGCCGGAGGAATCTAAGGCAGAGCCAAAGCCTGTTCTATTTAAAAAGATTATAAAAAAACGTGCCCCAGATGGATTCAAGGGCACGCTTACAATCTAACTAACCATTAAGTGGTTACAACTAACCAAAAAAAAAAAAAAAA
>JAHHLF010000266.1 GCA_018679315.1 Bacteroidia bacterium
CTGCTACCCAATTGGAGAAAATAGATATGTTGGATTTTGCAGATCTGGTAGCCATCAACAAATTTGACAAGCGAGGAGCGCTGGATGCCATTCGGGATGTCAAAAAACAATATATGCGCAACAACCAATTATGGGACACGCCTCAGGAAGAGCTGCCTGTATATGGCACGATCGTCTCACAATTCAATGACCCGGGGATGAACAGCCTGTATAAGGCGGTTATGGATGCGCTGGTAGAGAAAACTGATGCGGATCTTAAATCCGATTTTGAGATCAGTGAGGCAATGAGCGAAAAGATCTATATCATACCGCCGGCACGAACCCGCTACCTTTCTGAGATCTCGGAAAACAACAGGAACTATGATGTGCAGGCCCTGGAGGCGTCAGAAGTGGCTCAAAAACTTTACGGGCTGTACAAGAGTATTGAGACGATCGGCGGAACCCCGGTGAATATGGATCGGAATGGTTTAGTCATTGAGGAATCATCTGAGGAAAATAAGGAATTGATAGCCTTGCTCCTGGCCGAATTCGATAAGGAAAAACTCAATCTGGATCCACACCACTGGGAACTCATCCTGAATTGGGAAAGAAAAAAACAGCGCTACAAAGACGCAGAATTTACCTTTAAGGTAAGGGATCGCGAGATTGAGATCGCAACTCATACCACCTCTTTATCGCATCAGGAGATCCCTAAAATCGCCCTGCCTAAATACAAGGCCTGGGGCGATATCCTCCATTGGTCTCTACAGGAAAATGTTCCAGGAGAGTTCCCATTCACATCCGGACTTTACAATTTTAAACGAACAGGAGAAGATCCTACCAGGATGTTTGCCGGAGAGGGGAGTCCGGAGCGAACCAACATGCGATTTCATTATGTGAGCAAAGAAACGCCTGCTAAAAGGCTTTCAACGGCCTTTGACAGTGTAACGCTCTATGGCAATGACCCGGATCACCGACCCGATATCTATGGGAAGATCGGGAATGCCGGGGTTTCTGTATGTTGCTTAGATGATGCAAAGAAATTGTATTCAGGTTTTGACCTGATCGACCCAATGACCTCAGTGAGTATGACGATCAATGGCCCGGCTCCTATGTTGTTGGGTTACTTCTTAAATGCAGCTATAGATCAACAATGTGAAAAGTACATCAAGGAAAACGGCCTGGAAAAAGAGGTAGAGAAGAAACTAAAGGTGCGTTTCGACAAGAAGAAGTTAGAAAGGCCTTCCTATAGGGGAGAACTGCCTGAAGGCAATGACGGACTGGGTCTCCTTTTATTAGGGATTACCGGTGATGAGATCCTTCCTTCAGAGATCTATGAGGAGATCAAGGTGAATACCCTGACCAAAGTACGAGGCACTGTTCAAGCGGATATATTAAAGGAGGACCAGGCGCAAAACACCTGTATATTCTCGACTGAGTTTGCGTTGCGGCTTATGGGCGATGTACAGGAATATTTTATTCAGCAGAAGATCCGGAATTTTTACTCCGTCTCAATTTCCGGTTATCATATTGCTGAAGCCGGGGCAAATCCCATTTCCCAATTAGCCTTCACTTTATCTAATGGATTCACCTATGTGGAGTATTATTTGAGCAGGGGAATGGATATCAATGAATTTGGTCCAAACCTTTCATTTTTCTTCTCGAATGGTGTAGATCCTGAATATGCTGTTATTGGTCGCGTAGCAAGGCGAATTTGGTCGAAAGCGATGAAGTATCTCTATGAGGCCAATCCGCGGGCACAAATGCTGAAATACCATATTCAGACCTCAGGACGCAGCCTTCATGCTCAGGAGATCGATTTTAATGATATCCGAACTACTTTGCAAGCATTATATGCCATATACGATAATTGTAATTCTCTTCATACGAATGCCTATGATGAAGCCATTACCACCCCTACGGAGGAATCCGTGCGCAGGGCAATGGCCATTCAATTGATCATCAATAAGGAATTGGGCTTAGCCAAAAATGAGAATCCGCTTCAGGGTTCATTTATTATTGAAGAACTCACAGATCTGGTGGAAGAAGCCGTATTACTGGAATTTGACAGGATCACAGAGAGGGGCGGGGTATTGGGTGCCATGGAGACTATGTATCAGCGGAATAAGATACAGGAGGAAAGCTTGCATTATGAAACACTTAAACACAGTGGAAAATATCCGATTGTCGGGGTCAACACCTTTTTGAGCAGCAAAGGTTCTCCGACGATTTTGCCCAGGGAGGTGATCAGGGCTACAGAACAGGAAAAGCTTGATCAGATACATACCTTGACCCAGTTGCATTCGGCAATGGATACAGACCAATTGATCCTTGCTTTACAGGAGGCAGCTGTTCAAAATAATAATATCTTTGCAGCTTTAATGGAGGCAACCAAAAAATGTTCTTTGGGGCAGATAACCAAAGCCTTGTTCGCTGTCGGCGGTCAGTATCGCCGGAATATGTAAACACTAACAATATAATTCGATCATAATATGAAAATCCTAGTTTGTATCAGCCATGTGCCGGACACTACTTCAAAGATCAATTTCGCAGAAGGAGATACGAAGTTCGATGCCAATGGTGTACAA
>JAHHLF010000026.1 GCA_018679315.1 Bacteroidia bacterium
AATGACGAATTGCTTACCTGAAGCATCGTGTAAAGTGCTTAGATGTTTGATCTCTTCATTTATTGAGAAGCCACTTTTTGTATAGGGCTGCCATTCAAAGTTCATGGTACCATCTCCTAAGAGCACATGGCCCAAACTGGCATCCAGTTGAGAATATTGAGGCTTGAATTCAAAATTGTTGCCACCCATGATGAGATCGAGGTGGCCATCATCATTGATATCGGTACAGCTTATATCGCAAACACAAGACAACTGCACTCGTTGGGGAAGTGCCTTTATCGTAAAATTTCCCTGTCCGTCATTTATAGCGATCACAGAGGATGAGGTATTCGCTGTTTTGACAATTGATCTTCCCAATATTTCTTCCGGGAAGAGACCTTGAATTGTCTTAGATGCATACACAGAAGCTTTTAAATTAGCCTTCTTCAAAGAAACCATCTGTGCGGTAATCTCTTTTTTCTGATGGATAGGAAAATCTTTTCCATCTTCCTCCAGGGTTACCAATTGTTCCAAGGTGCCATTATTATCGTAATCATTGACCCACATTTTCATTATAGCATCTTTTCCGGGTCTGTAATGCAGGTTTTCTCCCATATTCCCGAGGATGAGGTCCTGATCCCCATCTGCATCCAGATCTGCAGCTTCCACTGTAAGCCACCAGCCCGATAGGCTATCTAGTTCAGATGGGACACGACTGATCCTTTTTCCAGAATTTTTGAAGATAATGGGTGTGCCCCAGTCCGAAACGGTAAGCAAATCCTTCTTGTTATCACCTGTGACATCGGCCCAAATAGCATCTGTTACCATGCCTGCTTTCTGAAGGTCATAGCCTAATCGTTCCGTAGCATCTTCAAAATTTCCATCGCCCACATTTTCCAGAAAAACATGGTCTGGATCTACACCATAGGTACCAACAACACTGCGCGATCCAATAAAGACGTCCATATCGCCATCCCCATCAAAGTCCTCAGGTGCAATGACTGAAGTATTTCCGGAGGTAGATGGTATTCTTGCTTCGGAGCGGGAAAAATTCCCTGCACCATCGTTGAGGTATAGTCGGGTTCGATAGTTGCGTTCTTGTCCGACCTCATTCCCGCCACTACCGACCAAAAGGTCCATATCCCCATCGGAATCGGCGTCAAAGAATGCAGCTGCCGTGTCTTCATAAGGTGCATCATCACGAAATACGGATTGGCGGGTTAAAGTAAGGTTACCATTACCTGTATGCCGGTAGAGCATGGCTTGTTGATCACGCGCACCACCGATGAACACATCTTCATTTCCGTCACCATCTATATCACCAACAGCCAGGGAAGGTCCTTCCTGGGATAATTTCTTATAGATCAAGCCTTCATAATCAAAATCGTTATAGGCATTCTCCTGATGGGAAACCATTTGGCTATTATCCAGGGATCGAAGTAGTGGAACTACCTTTTCATCGGGCCAGGAATAGGACTCATCAGCCTTCGAATAATCTAATTCCAGCGTTTGATCTACAGTGAGGTCTGTGAACTTTTGTGAGCGGTCATCCGGCCATAGTACCCGTAAGGAATCAATCTTATCTGCCGTACCCAGGCCTATGGTCATTCCGTACTCCATAGAAGATTGAAAACCCCTTGACGGGATCATTTCCTGTACGATCACCTTGTCCTTGTAATACAACATGATTGTGGCACCAATCCCAAATGGATTCTTGTCACTGCCTTTAAACTTCAATTTGAGATAGTGATGATCCGTAAGGGCATTCGTTTTATTTTCATAAATGAAGGCCGTTGCATTTACATTGTTGATCACAAGGTCCAGATCGCCGTCGTTATCTAGGTCCCCATAGGCCGCCCCGTTAGACATACTGGGTAATTCAAAGCCCCAGTCTTTATTGGCATTGTCGAACGTTATATCTCCCTTATTTCTGTAAGCGTAGTTGGGTTGCGGTTTGATGGGCATTTTTGCTATGATGGAATCAATGGATTCTTTCCTGCCGGTCAAGGCCATTTTCTGGATGATCTCATTGGCGAAGAAATCCACGAAATCAAGATCGGTGAGATCATGGTTGATCCCATTTGTAATAAAGATATCGCGTAGGCCATCATTATCCATGTCGAATAACAAGCCGGCCCAACTCCAATCTGTTGCATCCACACCGCTGAAATAAGCTACTTCAGAAAAGGTTCCGTCCCCATTGTTTAGCTGCAGTGTATTCTGAATGAATTGCTGGTAAAAATCTTTGCTTTGCTTCAGCTTGTAGACATTGTAATTATCAAATTCCATGACCGACTTTACCCTTTGCTCGGGCTCCGGAAGCATATCTGTGATGAAGATCTCCGCATGCCCGTCATTATTAAGATCGGCAATGTCTATTCCCATGGCTGAAAGTGAGAGGTGGGAAGTCCACTCTTTGATCTCTTCCTTAAAAGTTCCGTCTTGTTGATTGATGTATAGGTAATCTCGTTCATAAAAGTCATTAGACACATAGATATCAGGCCAAAGATCCTTATTGAGGTCGGTGATCATGATGCCCAGGCCAAATCCTATCAGACTGCCGTAGATCCCTGCTTCTTCACTCACATCGGTAAACGTGCCCCCGTCATTACGAAGGAGCATATCTCCAACGCCCTTAAAGATATCAGGAACACCTTCCCAATCCTGGGCTCTTACCTCTCGTTGCTCCGCATAACCCAGGCTACTTACCGGGATGTTGCTGTTATTGAGAATATAGGCGTCCAGATCCCCGTCCTTGTCATAATCAAAGAAAGATGCATGTGTTGTAAAGCCTGTTTTAGCGAGATTGAATTCTTCCGCTTTTTCCGTAAATGTGAGGTCGCCATTATTGATGAACAAATCGTTGTCATGGTTATCACCCTCCATATTTCCTGCATTGCTTACGTAAATGTCAAGCAGGCCATCGGAATTGATATCTACCATGGCAACCCCTGTAGACCAGGGTTTGTTACCAGTCACCCCTGCCGATTCTGAGATATCTTCAAAGGTCATATCTCCTTTGTTGAGATAGAGTCGGTTCGCATCCATATTTCCGGTGAAGTACAGATCGGCGAGGCCGTCGTTATTTATATCACCTATGGCTACACCACCTCCATTGTAAAAGTTGCGGTATTTGAAAATGTTGAAATTCTTTTGATTTTCAACCCGGTTGATAAAGTCGACCCCCGTCTTTGCAGGAGACAAAAGTTGAAACAGGGTAGTCGCGCTGCTCTCAGGATCAGCCGACTTTTCTTCATTTGTACAGCCTACAAGAAGTAACCCCAGGATTAATGTCCTAAAGAAATAATTACTGGCTAATCTCATTCTTACTTCTGTTTTTCATTATACTGAAACTACATACATCAATCAGCGGGTTCTGAAACGGGATATGCCGTATTGAATAACTGATGAAACCACCATTTTCTGTGTTGCGCAAAATTAGCCCATGCAGCGCATCCATCCTATCCATTTGTGTGCTAATTTCATAGTTATTTCTTATTGATAGGCTCGTTAGCACCACCCCCAATTTATGCCACTGATCATGCTTAATAAAAACAACTTAACACGGCCCTTTAATAAAAGGCTTTCACAGCTTGGAATTGCCGGTCAAGATACATATTCTTGATTGACCCAAAAGTTTAGAACTTGTTAATTATAGCCCTGTTTTTGGACACAATCTTATTTGCCCTGTAAGGAAAACGGGTATATTTAAAATCTTAATTTTAGTTATGTGGTGGGTGTTTAGATAACAGGGCACATTGTATATGAATCAAAAATTCACGAAATGAAAACAATGACATGTAAAGAATTAGGTGGGGCTTGTGATCAAACATTTACAGCAGAGACGTTTGAAGAGATGGTAGCGATGAGCAAACAACATGGCATGGAGATGTTTGAAAAAGGGGATACAGACCATTTGAACGCCATGCAAGAAATTCGCGCTATGATGCAAGAGCCAGGTGCTGTTGAAAAATGGATGGAAGCGCGCAAGGCCAAGTTTGATGCCTTAGCGGACGATTAGCTACAATACACGAAAGTAAAGGATATAAAAAACCCCGTAGTATGTACTACGGGGTTCAACTTAAAATTAACTCTTTGTATTAGTATCCAGGGTTCTGTATAAGAGCTGGATTTGCTAACAGCTGAGCCGCAGGAATAGGGAATAATTGTTTTTCCGAATTTCCTATGGCGTTAGCTTCCTTGAATAGCCAATCCCTGGTATATTGTCCAAAACGAATTAAGTCGTTTCTTCTCCAGACTTCAGCGTTTAATTCACGCCCTCTTTCATCAATAAGATCCTGTTCTGTTACAGATCCAATAGGTGTCGCATTACGAAGAGCACGTAGTTCGTTTACCATTGCTGTTGGATCACCACCACTTCTCCACATAGCTTCTGCCTTCATTAAGTGAGCATCGGCATATCTAAATACGATCTCATGACTACGGAAAGCACCGTAACGTGGATTGTACTTCATGTAACGGATACCTGTTGTTTCATCGTTGTTGATAAAGCTAGGAGCTCCTGTACCATCAGCAAAATCACGCTTAAAGGTAAGCGGTGCACCGGCACGATCTTGTAATGGCGTACCATCAAGTGCATACTGCTGATTGATCAGGAATCCAAAACCAACGTTTGATCCGTTTTCTACTGATGTTAGATCTTCTAATACGAATTCCTCAGTCTCAGGATCACCTGTATAAGGAGTACCGGCATTGGGCACACCACCGCGACGGTCTTCCTGTCCATCAATAGGAGTTACCAAGTCATCATCAAACCTATTGAATTCAGGATCACCTTCAAAAAGATCGTAGTATTCAGCAAGTGTACTGAAACCGTTCCAACCTCCACCGCCTAGGGCAGTAGAGTTGTAGTGTAAACCGTTAAATATACGATTACCTACAGCTGATTTAAGTGACCAAATTGTTTCAGAATCAGCACCTTCTCTAAAGATCTGGAAGTAATTCATAGTCTCCAAAGCATATCCCTGGGCGGCAATTTCATCAACAAGAGAAATTACTTGCGACATATCTCCGGAATCCGGAGTCCCACCTAGATATACATGCTTATTAAGAAGTATTTTGGCTTTTAAATACTTTGCTGCCTCTTTACTGGCACGGAAAGTAGCCTCAGCCCCTTGACCCGCTGAAAGACTAGTCAAATTAGAGATAGCTGCATCAATATCGGCAATGATAAAATCAACCGCAGCTTGACCAGTTAACACCGTTGGTAATGCTGACGAAGGCAGCGTAACATCTCTGAAAGGGATCTGACCGAAATTGTCCAGGATAAGCCACATGCTAAGTGCACGTACAAAGCTGGCATCCCCAACATTTTGTGCTGTTGGGTTAGATCGAGAATCCAGAACTTGCGAAGCAATTAATTGATTCGAATTAAAGTCATTAAAAATAGTTCCGATCTGTGGATGTTCACTATTCCAACCGTGGGCATGCAAATTTCTCCACTCTCCATTATCTCCCCAGTCTGTACCCCGGGTAGGGATGATGGCCGCATCCGCAGTTACTTCCTGCAAGGCAAACCAATTACTCTGGTTTCCATATTGACCATTTAATCTGTTATACAATTCGTCAACAGTTGATGAAGGATCAGCTAATCCCTGGAACCCTTCGGTAATGATCGAATCTGTTTCTTCGATCTCCAGGTCCGTACAGGAAACTAATCCAGCAACTGCTAAGATTGCTACGAATATTAATTTAAATTGATTTCTTTTCATGATTAACAATTTTTTAGAATGACGCATTAAGTCCGAATGTTACTGTTCTCGGGTTCGGGAATCCAGACCAATCAATACCTCTAGATGGTACTCCAGAACCAAGGTCACCAGTGGCAACTGTGATCTCCGGATCCAAACCGCTGTAATCTGTGATCAAGAACAAATTCTGTCCGGTTAAAGAGAAACGCAATGCGGTTAAGAAACCGTCACCACTAAGAGGCACATTGTACCCGATGGTTGCGTTCTGTAATCGAACAAAATCACCTTTTTCCAAGAATCGTGTTGAAACATCAGCAGAGGCACCAGCACCTTCACCACTCGTAAGTACATCAGGTGTAACGTTACGTGCATTGGTTATGGAACCAGAGGTAAATAAACCGTTCGCTGTGTTATTATATACTGAGAATCCAAACTGACCGTTCAGGTAGGCTGAAATATCCCAGTTGTTAATATTATAGTTTAGGGAAAGACCTGCTGTGACATCAGGTAAGGCATCTTCACCGATAAATGTTTGGTCACCGATAGGATCACCTGTACCATTTCCGTCTACATCTTGATAAACCGGGAATCCGGCACTATCAAAGCCTTCAAATATGGCCATGTAGTAGCTAAAAATGGATCGCCCTGCTTCCAGACGTTGTGCAAAAGCACCGGATAGACCTTGTCCGTTAACGGCACCTGTATTGATCGCCCCACCAAAATCCTGTACTTCATTCTCATTGTATGCAATGTTAAATGCAGCTGAGAATGTAGAATTCTCTGTCTGGATGAAATCATATGCCAGTGCAAATTCAATACCCTGGTTCAGGATGGATGCATCAAAGTTTCCAAACTGGAATGGATCAACTGCCGGAGCAGGAGGTGGAAGTCGAAGTAACTGATCAACAGTCTCGCTGCGATATACATCAATACTACCGCTTAAACGATCCAGGTTGAATCCGAAATCGAAACCAACATTAAAGTTTAATGTTTCTTCCCATTTTAAGTCAGGTACATCAGTTGCCACAATGGCCAAACCGTTTTGGAGTACTTCGAATGAGTCATTTTGAACACCTAGTCCACCAAAACGCTGACGCGCTACGAAGTTTCCGTAACCCAGACCATCCTGGTTACCTGTAAGACCCGCACTCAAACGAAGCTTAAGTGTAGAGACATTATCTCCCACAAAATCTTCTTCGCTAATTTTCCAGGCGACCGCACCGGAAGGGAAATATCCATACTGGTTATCCGGACCAAATCGGGATGAACCATCAGCACGAATGGTACCTGTGAAAAGATACTTATCATTCAAGTTATAGTTGACACGTGCGAAGAACGACTGTAGTTCATCTGTATTGTCAAAAGTATCTGCAGCCATACCCTGTACCTTACGCACAAAATTATTACCAGCTTCTTCACCGGCTACAACACTAGGGAATAAGCGGTTGACAAGTAAGTTAGTAGTATTTGTACCATAGAAGTATTGCTGGAAGGTTCCACTAATGGAATTTCCTGCCGCGTTAACAGTAGATCGCAAATCACGACCCATTTGATCCAAATCGGTTGTTCCAAATCCACGACCAGAAGCATTTCGGCCTTTGGTTCTGAAGTCCTGGAACGAATATCCAACTAATACCGCAAGATTGTCATCCCCGATATCCTTGGTATAGTTTAGCGTACCTTCTAATAAATAGCTCTCTCTTTCAAGTGTGTTGTAAACACCAAATCCCTGGTTCTGGATACCGGTTAAACCGTTAATATTACCACCAAGAACGGAAGTGTTCTGCCCTTCTGCAAGGTCATAACCCACATTTACTTTACCTTTTAGCTCAGGAGTGAAGCTGTATTCAGCTGACCCATTTACCAAAATACGATCCGTAATGGAACGGTTTTGGGTGTTAACCAAGAAATTTTGAGGATGGATTAAACTTCCACCAGGCTCAAAATCAGGATCTAATGGCCATGTTGGGTTTGCAGAGTAAGATGCACCAAGTACATCTCCTCGGAAACCTGCTGTTCCTGCTAAAGGCGCAGTTTCATCATTTACACGTGAAATGGAGGATTGTAATCCTAGCGTTAGCTTATCATCAAAGAAGCGGTGCTGAATATTTAATCGTCCAGTAATTCTTTCAAGATCTGTTTTTTCTACTACACCGTATTGAGTGGTATACCCGAAAGTGGCACGTACATTACCATCTCCATAATTGTTGGAGTAAGAAAGGTTTTGACTTTGTGAAGCCGCCGTTCTAGTAATGAAATCCTGCCAGTTGGTAGTAGCTCCAAAATCCACTGCGGAAGGATCCCCACCGAATTGAGATACACCTGCTAAGAACTCCGAAGGGCTCAATAGATCATACTCATTGGCTGGTGTAGAAATACTTAAGGTAGAGGAGTAATCCCAGTTTCCTGTTGTTCTACTTCTACCGCTTTTGGTTGTGATGATCACAACACCATTTGAACCCCTGGACCCATAGATCGCAGTAGCGGAAGCATCTTTTAAGATAGAGATGCTCTCAATATCCTGCGGGTTCAAGAAGTTTAACGGGTTCCTGACTGCACTACCTCCCAGACCAGTATCACCTGATGGAGTTGTGCTTTCTCCAGAAAGTGGGATACCATCTACAACAAACAAAGGATTGTTGTTGGCACGTACAGAGGAAGACCCCCGAATGTTAATGTTAATACCGGCTCCAGGTTCACCACTGGTTTGCTGAATATTAACCCCGGCACTTTTACCCTGGATCAATTGTTCAGGAGAAGCAATTACCCCTGCGTTGAAGTCATCAGCAGAAACGGCAGTTACTGCACCGGTTGCATCTTTTACAGTTGTGGTACCATAACCAATAATTACAACCTCTTCCAATGCTTCAGCATCTTCCTCGAGGACAACATTAATGGTCGACTGCCCGTTCACAGGTACCTCAACAGTACTATACCCAATATAGCTAAATACCAAAGTGGCATCACTTGCTACGTTATTTAAGGTATAATTACCATCAAAATCGGATTGTGTACCGTTGGTAGTTCCTTTAACTAAGACACTAGCCCCAGGCAACGGGCCATTTGCATCAGAAACATTACCGGATACGTCTTGGGCCTGAACCAATCCAAAACTCAAGAGAGCTCCAACCAGTAAGAGGCCTTTTAGTAGCGTAAACTTCATAAATAGTTAATTTTAAGTTTAGTTAATTTAATTCCAAGTGCTAACATACTACAAATCCTTTTCGCAGCCTATAAATACCCTATTTTAGGTCTACGAAAACGGTTTCGTGTTAATAACTTTTAGTAACTTAGAACCCATCAAATTTAATAACCCAAATTATAAGGAATCCTAAATATTGTGGGGCTATTGTTGCTGTTAAGCGAAACAAATATAGCATTTTTTGATATATAGGAAATAAAGATAGAATCAGGAATAAAAACAACTAGTGGATATAGGTATAAAATTCTCCAAACCTGATTCGTAAGAATTATAAGTTTTTCACCTTGAAAAAGAAGATCACCCTTAAGACGATTGCCAAGGAATTAGATGTTTCTGTTTCTACGGTTTCCAAAGCCCTAAAGAATAGTAGAGAAATAAGCCTGGATACCCGTAAAAAGATCCAGGCCTTTGCACAACTTTATAATTATCGGCCTAACAATATTGCCATAAGCCTGAAGAACAGGCGCACAAAAAATATTGGTGTGATCATACCTGATATCATTCACCATTTCTTCACATCAGTATTCAGGGGCATAGAGAAGTATGCAAATACCAAGGGATATAATGTGATCGTCTGTATTTCAGATGAGTCCTTTGACAAGGAGGTGATTAATATGGAACTGCTGGCAAATGGAAGCATAGATGGCTACATTATGTCTCTGGCTGGGGAAACTCAAAAAAAAGGAGATTATTCACATTTGATCAGTGTGGTAGATCAGGGCATCCCATTGGTGCTTTTTGACAGGGTAACGGATCAAATACAATGCGACAAGATCACTATCAATGACGAAGAAGCTGGCTATATGGCCACTAAGAAATTAATAGAAGGAGGAAGCAAAAACATTGCGCTTGTCATGAATGAAAATTACCTCAACGTAGATGCGCAACGGGCACATGGGTATTACAGAGCGCTGCAAGAGGCTGGCTTAAAAGTAGACGATTCTATGATCTTGCGACTGCCATATCAGTTTGAAGATGAAGAAAAAAGTGAATGGTTTTTTAAAGAAAATGACATTGATGGACTGCTGAGTGTGAATGAAGTATTTGCCATACGTTGTATGAAACGCTTGCAGCAATTAGGCAAGAGAATTCCGGAAGATGTCGCCATCATTGGATTCACCAATGGAATATTATCCCAAATGGCGAACCCTCCTTTAACCTCTGTTACCCAATACGGTCAGCGCATGGGCAAGACGGCAGCTCAGTTCTTGATTGAACGCGTGGAAAGTCAGTTAGAAGATACTCAGATGCCCTATCGTACCGAAGTGATCCAGGCAGATATTCTGGAAAGAGAAACTACCCGCTGATGATTGATCCAGGTAAACTACCCTCCCTTTTTTAATTTGCACCATTTATTTTACAAACCCAACCAAAGTCACTTACTTTGTCTTCTAACCCCCGGTTGAATCCCGGAACTTTTAGTAACTAGTAAATGAATAATAAGGCCTTCATTTTTGATCTGGATGGAGTAATCGTGGATACGGCTAAATATCATTACCAGGCTTGGAAGAAGTTGGCTGATGAACTAGGTATCCCTTTTACGGAATCTGACAACGAACGTTTTAAGGGAGTGAGTAGGCGCAGGTGCCTGGAAATACTCCTTGAAATTGGGAATACATCCTTGAGCGAATCTGAATTTGAATCATGCCTTGTGCGTAAGAACGAAGATTACCTTGCCTATATTGAAACCATGAATGAAGAGGAGATCCTGCCGGGCGTACCCGAAGTATTAGATCATCTAAAACAAAGAAAGGTGCCTATGGCATTGGGTTCTGCCAGTAAAAATGCCAGGGTGATCCTTGAAAAAGTGGGCTTGTTGTCTTATTTTCAAGCCATTGTAGACGGAACCCAGGTTACAGCTGCCAAACCAGACCCTGAGGTTTTCCTTCAGGCCGCAGATCTTCTGAATGCGGAAAATGATAAGTGCATTGTTTTTGAAGATGCACAGGCGGGAATTGAAGCCGCAAATAAAGCAGGAATGACCAGTATTGGGATCGGGGAAAAAGAAATTCTCGGACATGCCGATTATGTATTCAAGGATTTTGATGAAATGGGGATCGACTGGTTGAACAAATTGTTGGAAGAAACTGGATAGACCCCATCAAGCCAAACCAAATAAACCTTTAACTAAAAGCAGATGCATCAGGATTATATTTTAGCAGACCCGTGGCGAATTATCGAAGAAGGTTTTGATCGCGATCATGTTAAATCTTCGGAAAGTTTATTTAGCCTTGGGAATGGTGCTATGGGCCAACGCGCCAACTTCGAAGAAACGTATACCGGACCTAGCTTCCAGGGAAGTTATATCGGCGGGGTTTATTACCCGGATAAAACACGTGTGGGTTGGTGGAAGAATGGCTACCCGGAATATTTTGCTAAAGTACTCAATGCGCCCAATTGGATAGGTATCGATGTCTCTATCGATGGAGAACTGCTAGATCTGAATACCTGTACGATCGTAGATAATTTCAGGCGTGAATTAAATATGTATGAAGGATGGTATTCGCGCAGTTTTAAAGCAACCCTCTCAAATGGCAAGCGTATTGCGATTGAAGTCTGCCGATTTCTCAGTATAGACCAGGATGAAGTAGGGGTCATTAATTTTGAAGTTACTGCGCTGGAGGAAGAAATGGAGATCGTATTTACACCCTATCTGGATTCGGGGATCACAAACGAAGACAGCAATTGGGATGATAAATTCTGGGAAACAACCCGGTTACATTCAGAAAAGAACCGTGCTTTTATTGAGGCATTTACCATGAAAACCGAATTCCACACATGTACTTTTATGGCGAATTCTGTGTGGGTAAATGGAAATAAAGAAGACCAAAATCCGTCTATCTCGGAAGAAGCATTAAAAGTTTCGCATGCATATTCTATCAAGGCCGAAGCAGGAAGCAAGGTAAGCTTACTGAAATTTGGCGGTTATGTGACAGATAGAAATCATCAAAAAAGTGAGTTAACCTCCATTGCGCATCAAAGTATTGATAAAGCCGAAGCCTTGGGCTGGGATGGAATGTTGAAGCATCAGCAAAATGCGTGGAAGGATATTTGGGACATGAGTGATATTACCATTGAGGGTGATCTTAAAGCACAACAGGCCATCAGATACAATATTTTTCAACTCAACCAGACCTACTTAGGTACAGACTCCAGACTCAACATTGGGCCTAAAGGATTTACAGGAGAGAAATACGGGGGTAGTACGTATTGGGACACGGAGGCCTATTGCATACCTTTTTATATGGCTACCAAAGACAAGCATGTAGCCAGAAACCTGTTGCAATACCGATATAACCATCTGGAAAAAGCCATTGAAAATGCACAACTTCTCGGTTTCTCCAAAGGGGCGGCTTTATATCCTATGGTAACAATGAACGGGGAAGAGTGCCACAATGAATGGGAGATCACTTTTGAAGAGATCCACAGAAATGGCGCAATTGCCTTTGCCATCTTTAATTATGTGAGGTATACGGCCGATTATTCATATATCCCTGAAATGGGACTGGAAGTATTGATAGGGATCGCCAGATTCTGGTTTCAAAGGGCCTCCTATTCAGAACTGAAAGAAAAGTATGTAATCCTGGGAGTTACCGGTCCTAATGAGTATGAAAATAATGTCAATAACAATTGGTACACGAACTATATTGCACAGTGGTGCCTGAGATACGCAGCGGAACAAATCGAAAAGGTCAGGGAAGGATACCCGGTTGATTTTTCTAGAATTCAAGGTCAGGCCAAATTGTCTTCCAATGAATCCGCACAATGGCTAAAAGTAGCCGATCAAATGTATTTCCCTTATTCTAATGAGAAGGAGATCTTCCTGCAGCAAGATAGTTTCCTGGATAAGGAATTGATTCAGGTAAGCGATCTGGATCCTGCAGACCGACCCATAAATCAAAAATGGAGTTGGGACAGGATCTTAAGATCCCCCTATATCAAACAAGCAGATGTGTTGCAGGGTATGTACTTTTTTGAAGATCAATTTTCAGAAGAAGTATTGAGAAAACACTTCGATTTCTATGAACCCTTCACAGTTCATGAATCGTCGCTTTCCCCCTGTGTGCATAGCATCCTCGCATCCCGTTTAGGGAAGATAGAAATGGCCTACCAATTTTATCTCAGGACATCACGGTTAGACCTGGATGATTACAATAAAGAAGTAGAAGAAGGGCTGCATATCACTTCTATGGCAGGAACCTGGATGAGTATAGTTGAAGGATTTGGAGGTATGCGAATTCGAGACGACAAATTGTGTTTTGCGCCTGGCATTCCCAAAGAATGGAAGGGCTATTCATTTAAGGTAAATTTCAGAGATCGCATTATCAAAGTCACTGTGACGCATGAACATACTGCTTTTGAATTGGACGCCAGGGAAGAGATGACAATCCGACTCAACGGAGAAAGGGTGGTATTGAAACCCAAAGAAGTTGTTCAGATCTAAGTCTATGTTGGAACTGATGGGTAAAAAATAACAGCAATGCGATATCGGCCACTAGCTAAAACTTTTACTGCATGTTTACTGTTGCTATGGCTCGTCCCCGGATTGTGCCAGAAAATACGGGTAGAGCCCCCGAATTGGTGGGTTGGTATGAAAGATGCTAATCTTCAATTAATGGTCCATTCCCAGGGGATTGGAGACTACTCTGTGCACATAGATTCTCAAGAGGTGGAGCTGACTGAGGTCTCGAAAGGAGATAGCCCTAATTATTTGTTTCTGGACCTGATTATTAATTCAACTTCAGCTACGGAAGTTTCACTTGTTTTTACC
The DNA here is from genome assembly GCA_018679315.1 of Bacteroidia bacterium. Lineage (GTDB taxonomy): Bacteria > Bacteroidota > Bacteroidia > Flavobacteriales > Flavobacteriaceae > HDS-28. The sequence continues at coordinate 13,664 of JAHHLF010000026.1, forward strand.
CACGAAGACAATGAAATAATAGTTCCGTATACGCTCAATGAAAGAGCGATTGAACCTGAACAATTAGATGGATTTGATAGTTCTGATGTGATCTATCTCATTACGCCGGATAGGTTTGCTAATGGCGATCCGAAAAATGATGTACATGAAGGGATGAAAGAGATCGGCCTGGACAGAACAGACGATTATGCCCGGCACGGTGGAGACATTCAGGGGATAACAAAGCACCTGGATTATATTTCTGATATGGGTTTTACAGCTATTTGGTCGAGTCCACTTCTTGAAAATAATATGGTAGAACAATCCTATCACGGATATGCCATAACAGACTATTATAAAGTGGATCCCCGTTTTGGCACACTCGAGTCCTATAAAGAATTGAGTAGTGAAGCCGCCAAGAGAGGCATCAAACTTATCATGGACCAGGTAGCGAACCATTGTGGGCTTGGACACTGGTGGATGGCCGATCTGCCTTTTGATAATTGGATTAACGACCAGGATAATTACCAGCAAGGACAGCAAGTCTTGCAGACAAACCATAGGCGAACGACTAACCAGGATATGTATGCTTCTCAAGAGGACAAGAAGCGAATGTCTGGAGGTTGGTTTGTATCGGCAATGCCAGATTTGAATCAGAATAATTCTCTTTTGGCAACCTATATTATCCAAAATAGCATATGGTGGATCGAAACTTTAGGATTAGGAGGAATACGTCAGGATACCTATCCCTATCCTGAAAAAGATTTTATGGCCAATTGGGCAAAGAGGATCATGAAAGAATATCCTAATTTTTCAATTGTCGGCGAGGAATGGAGCTATAACCCTCTACTCATATCCTATTGGCAACAGGGGAATTCAAATAAGGATGGATACGATTCCTACCTCACAAGCACGATGGATTTTCCCCTGCAAAAGGCACTGATCGAGGCAATAAAGGAAGAAGAGAATTGGAATTCCGGGCTCATCAAACTTTATGAAGGCCTAGCTAATGACTTTGCATATCCAGACCCTAAGTCGATCATGATCTTTGGAGATAACCATGATATGGACAGGATCTATACCCAATTAGGGGAAGATCCGGTGGCGACAAAAATGGCACTTAGTTTTATTTTAGTTTCTCCAAGGATACCACAGATATACTACGGTACGGAAATCCTGCTTTCCAATACAGTTAAGCGGGGAGACCATGGATTGATCAGATCTGATTTTCCCGGGGGATGGGCCAACGATACTATTAATGCCTTTGAGGAAATAAATTTGACACCCGGGCAACTTGCCATGAAAACGTTTCTTAGAAAACTATTGAATTTTAGAAAATCAAGCGAAGCTATTCACATGGGGAAAACTATTCATTTCAGTCCGCAAAGCGGAATATATACCCTTTTCAGGTTTATTGAGGATGAAATGATCATGTTTATCTTAAACAAAAATAAAAGACCAGTAAGTCTGGCTCTTCAAAGATTTGAGGAACTAGATATTATTGGGGCTAATGCCCGCAATATTATCAGCGGTGAAGAATTGATCCTTGGCGATGAGTTCCAGCTTGAAGCGCGCGGACCGATTCTTTTATCACTAACAAAAAAGACGAATGAATAAGTATGGATATACAATTCTTAGCCTTGTTTTGCTTCTTGCCCAGTGCAATGAGCAGCCAAAACAAAATGATATGGTAAGTGTGAAACCCAAAAAGGAAAAGACAGTAGTCTATCAGGTATTTACCCGATTATTTGGAAATACGAATACGACGAATAAAAAATGGGGGACGATTGAAGAGAATGGTGTTGGCAAATTTGAAGATTTTACGGAAACGGCGTTGCAGGAGATCAAGGATCTGGGTGTCACGCATATTTGGTATACGGGCGTGCCTCATCATGCAACAGCAACAGACTATTCCCAATTCGGTATAAGCAATGACGATCCGGATGTGATCAAAGGAAGGGCTGGCTCCCCATATGCCGTTAAAGATTATTACAATGTCAATCCGGACCTGGCTATCGAACCGAACAATAGACTCAATGAGTTTAAAGAACTGGTAGCGCGCACGCATAAGGTGGGACTGAAACTCCTTATTGATATTGTCCCGAATCATGTAGCCCGTAATTATGAAGGGGCTGGCACACCAGATGGTATTGATGTGATGGGCAAGAATGATGATACGTCGGTCAACTATACCCGCGACAACAATTTCTATTACATACCTGGTGAATCCTTTGAAGTGCCTGAGTGGAAAGATGGATACCTGCCCTTAGGAGGGGATTCTCACCCTTTGTCTGATTCAAAATTCGCGGAGATACCAGCCAAGTGGACCGGCAACGGTTCCAGACTAGCCCAACCGGATATTAATGATTGGTATGAGACCGTTAAGATTAACTACGGGGTCAGGCCTGATGGAAGCTTTGATTTTGACCGCCTGCCTGAGGAGTATTCGACTAACTCTTTTAAGGAGCACTATGAATTCTGGCAAGGGAGATCAGTGCCCGATTCCTGGACCAAAATTCGCGATATAGTTTCCTTCTGGCTCGATCTGGGAGTGGACGGTTTCAGATATGATATGGCCGAAATGGTACCCGTTGAATTTTGGAGCTTTTTGAATTCCCATATCAAAATGACGAATTCGGAGGCCTTTTTACTGGCTGAGGTATATAACCCAGAACTTTACAGAGACTATATCCACAAAGGAAAAATGGATTATCTCTATGACAAAGTAGAACTGTATGACAGCCTCAAGCATATCATGCAGGGGGATGGTTCGACAGATCATCTGGTGGCTGTTCAAAATGGGATGATGGATATTGAACACCACATGCTGCACTTTCTGGAAAACCACGACGAGCAACGGATCGCCAGTCCTGAATTTGCCGGAGATGCTGAGATAGGCAAACCGGCTATGGTAGTTTCCGCCTTGTTAAGCACATCACCAACTATGATCTATTTTGGACAGGAAGTAGGGGAGCCAGGAGGGGAAGATGCAGGGTTCGGTAAACCATCACGTACGTCCATTTTTGATTATATAGGGGTACCGCACCATCAACGTTGGATGAACGAAAAGGAATTTGACGGGGAGCAGCTTAGTGAGTCAGAAAAAGAATTGCGGGAATTTTACAAGAAGCTTCTGAATATCTCTGTGAATGAGGAAGCATTTACAGGAGCCTACAAGGAAATACATTCCTATAACCGAGAGCATGCCGAGGGATACGACCATCGGTTGTTTTCTTTTGTCCGATGGACAGAAAACCAACATATTATTGTGGTTTCAAATTTTGACAAAGAAAGGTCCTATGATCTGGATTTGACACTCCCATCAGAGCTTATAGAAGAATGGAAC
>JAHHLF010000020.1 GCA_018679315.1 Bacteroidia bacterium
GACATGATCTGATCCATGAAATTAAGGCCTCAAAACCAGAGGTTTTAGTAACCATGGGAGCAGGAGATATCGGGATGGAAGTTAAACATATTGAAAGAGAACTAACCTATGCGAATTAATTGGAACATAGTTAAGCTTATATTTTTAAGTATTTGTGCAACAGCACTTTATGGTTTCTCTAATCATAGAAATGAAAACCGTAAAGTGGAAAAAGTGAGCTTTCATTTTAGCGGGGAAAACAATGTTTACCTGACAGAATCTGCCGTTAATAAATTGTTAATACAAAGTTATGGCAGCGTAATTAATCAGCCTAAAGAAAGGGTAGATTTGAATACCATTGAAAAGCTAATACAGGCTAATGAAATGGTACGAGACGCCCAAGTTTATCTTACTGTAAACGGTGAACTCAGATCTATAATTGAGCAAAGGCAACCCATAGGCAGAATTGAAGGAACACAAAAATATTACCTGGACAAGGATGGCAGAGCCATGCCCTTATCTCGTCTTCACTCGGCCCGGGTTCCTATTATTACGGGACATATTACAGGGGAGACACTGGAGGATGCTTATACGATCCTCAACTATATAAACGCTGATGACTTTTTGAGAAAAAATGTGATCGGAATACATATTGAGGATATTGGAAAATATCAGTTGAAATTCAGAGTGAACAGCTTTGTTGTGAACCTGGGCGATGTAAATAATCTTGAGGAAAAGTTCAACAACTTCAAAGCATTTTACGCCAAAGCCATCAAAGACGATTCACTTAATAATTACCAAATAGTTAGCCTGGAATTTAATGACCAGGTCGTATGCACTAAAATATAATTGAACATGGAGCACACAACTTATTCCGTCGGATTAGATATTGGTACTACCAAGATCGTAGCCATTATTGGCAAGGAGAATGAATATGGAAAAATTGAGGTGTTAGGCACCGGGAGATCAAAAAGTCTGGGTGTTCACAGGGGGGTTGTCAATAACATCACTCAAACGATCACTTCAATCCAACAGGCAGTAGAACAGGCGGAATCAGATTCCGGAATGAAGATCGGATCTGTGGTCGTTGGGATCGCGGGTCAGCATATACGAAGCCTGCAACACAGTGATTATATCACACGGCCCAATTCGGAAGAAGTGATAAATGAAGAAGATCTGGACAAGCTTTGTAACCAGGTATACAAACTAGTCATGCTTCCGGGAGAAGAGATCATCCATGTCTTGCCACAGGAATATAAAGTAGATGGCCAGGCCGAAATAAAACAACCTATTGGGATGTATGGAGGCAGGCTGGAAGCCAATTTCCACGTAGTCGTAGGACAGGTATCATCGATAAAAAATATTGGCCGCTGTATAAAAAGTGCAGGCCTCGATCTTGGAAATATTACACTCGAACCCCTTGCATCTTCTGATGCGGTTTTGAGCCAGGAAGAAAAAGAGGCTGGTGTTGCCTTGATTGATATAGGGGGTGGCACAACCGATCTGGCCATATTTAAGGACGGGATCATTCGTCACACTTCGGTTATTCCTTTTGGAGGGAATATTATCACAGACGATATAAAAGAAGGCTGCTCGATCATTGAGAAGCAGGCTGAGTTATTAAAGATAAAATTCGGTTCGGCTTGGCCGGGAGAAAACAAGGATAATGAGATCGTTTCCATTCCCGGATTACGAGGCCGCGAGCCCAAGGAGATCACACTCAAGAATTTGTCTAAGATCATTCATGCACGTGTAGTAGAGATCGTAGAACAAGTCTATGTAGAGATCAAGAATTACGGACACGAGGATCCTAAGAAAAAGCTGATCGCCGGTATCGTGTTAACTGGAGGAGGAAGCCAGCTTAATCATCTGAAACAACTGGTTGAATATATCACCGGGATGGATACCCGTATAGGCTATCCCAATGAACACCTGGCAGGAGATTCAGAGGAAGAAATAGCGAGTCCGCTGTATGCTACAGCCGTAGGACTCCTGATGAATGCTATCAAAAACGGAAACAGCGATCGCTTATTTGAAGGCGAGCAGGAAGAAGCCGAAATGGTCTTGGAGGACTATGCAGATGCCAAGACACATGGGGGTCAGAATGAACGCAAAACAGTTTTTGATAAGTGGTCAGAGAAATTAAAGGATTTCTTAGATAACGCAGAATAGTAACCATTGAAGAATATAAAATCTAACACTGTAAAAATGAGCAATAACGAGGAATTAGAAAATATCACGTTCGACTTGCCAAAAAATCAAAGCAATGTTATCAAGGTCATAGGTGTTGGTGGCGGAGGAAGTAATGCCATTAACCATATGTTCCAGGCAGGTATTAACGGGGTAGATTTTGTGGTTTGCAACACAGATGCTCAAGCCCTACAAAACAGTCCGGTACCTAATAAGATACAACTTGGTGTCTCAACGACCGAAGGTTTGGGGGCCGGAGCAAACCCGGATGTCGGAGAACAGGCAGCGGTTGAGAGCATGGAAGAGATTAAAGGGCTCTTAGACAATAACACCAAGATGATCTTTATCACTGCCGGAATGGGTGGGGGTACAGGAACAGGCGCCGCACCTATTATTGCCAAGAAGGCTAAAGAAATGGACGTGCTTACCGTAGGGATCGTGACAACTCCCTTCCATTTCGAAGGCCGCAATAGATGCAAACAGGCCCAGTTGGGAATAGAAAAGCTACGAGAAACAGTAGACTCGTTAATTGTCATTAATAATAATAAATTACGAGAGGTATACGGGAACCTCGGATTTAAAGCCGGGTTCTCTAAGGCAGATGAAGTCCTTGCAACTGCAGCAAGAGGTATCGCCGAAGTAATTACCCATCACTACACTCAGAATATTGACCTGCGGGATGCCAAAACCGTACTTGCAGATAGCGGTACCGCTATCATGGGATCGGCAATGGCCTCCGGTGCTTCAAGAGCTCAGGAAGCCATTATGAAAGCGTTGGATTCCCCGCTATTGAATGATAATAAGATCGGTGGCGCTAAGAATGTATTGCTACTGATTGTCTCTGGAAAAGAGGAGATCACTATTGATGAGATCGGAGAAATTAATGATCATATCCAATTGGAGGCAGGTCATAGTGCCAATATCATTATGGGCGTAGGTGAAGATGAAGCCCTGGGAGATGCTATTGCAGTTACCGTGATCGCTACAGGCTTCCATATAGATCAGCAGGATGATATAGTCAATACAGAAACTAAAAAGATCATTCATACCCTGGAAGATGAGCAAAAGGCGGAACAAGATCTGTCAGAGGAAAAGATCGTGCACGAGCTGGTTGAAGATGAAGTTTTTGAACCTGTTGTTCGACACACGCTGGAAGAAGAAGACACCAGTGACCTGGTTTTCACCACAGATTATATTCGGAATTTTAACGTCTTTTACGAGGAAGTGGTTGCAGAGCCGGTAGCCGAAGATTTTATCATTATTGATTCTAAGGACCTGATCAATGAGATTGAAGTGATCGATCCGGAAATTGTTTCCGTGGCCAAGGAAGATCAGGTTGAATTATCATTTGAACTTCCTTTAGTTACAGATACCGAGGATAGCGCTGAAGAAGAGGCAGATAATGTGATCACTTTCAGCCTGGATGAAGATGTGGCGGAAATGGAAATGGAAGATCATATTGAAGTGATCCCGGTATTGGATTATAACAAAAAGGGTGATACACGTTATAGCCTTGAAGATTATATGGAAATGGAGACGACACTCACCGGGGAAAAATCTAAGGCTGAGGATTATGAACCCAAACTTTTTGAAGATGAACTCATTTTTGAAAAAAGAGTGATCAACAAAAAAGAAACTGGGGATGAGGGAGAAGCGCCCAAGGATCCGAATCCTGTAAACAGTCCGATCGATCAGATCTTAAAGGATAGGGCTGATGAGAGACGCAGAAAGTTAAAAGACTTCAATTACAAGTTTAAAAAGAACGTGAATAATATCGAGGAGATCGAGAAGGAACCTGCTTATAAGCGCCAGGGGGTTGAGCTGGAAGACCCCAAGAAAGAAGGCAAGGTGAGTCGGACTTCCCTTTCCGAGGATAGCAATGATGAAATTCAATTGCGTTCTAATAACTCATTTTTACATGACAACGTGGATTAGCCGATGTTGAAATAGTAATTTCGTACTATTCAAACCCGGAAATGCTTCCACATTTTCTGGTTATTTTTTTATCTTAATCAAACTATAAGACTTACATAATGAAGTTACAGGATAAAGTAATGACGGCCATGAAAGAGGCTATGAAAGCAAAAGATACAGTGGCGCTGGAGTCCCTCAGGGCAATTAAATCTGCCTTATTGCTGGCACAGACTGATAAAGGGGCTAGTGGAGACCTGGCGGAAGCTGATGAGTTGAAGATCCTTCAGAAGCTGGTAAAACAACGTAAGGACAGCGCAGCTTTGTTTGTAGAACAAGGCAGGTCTGACCTGGCTGATGCCGAAAATGCACAAGCCAAGATCATAGCTGGATTTTTACCGGAACAACTCACTGAAGAGGAGATCGAAAAAGTGGTCGTTCAGACTATAGATTCTATTGGGGCTTCGGGCATGCAGGATATGGGCAAAGTGATGGGGATCGTATCCAAGGAGCTGGCAGGGCAGGCAGATGGGAAAACCATTTCTCAAATTGTTCGGGCTAAACTAGGCTCATAATTTTCTGCCATGGATCCACGAAAGGAATTGGAGAAAGCTGTAGAAAAGACGATTAGCAAAATAGAACGCTATGAGGCTATAGCCGGCCCAATTGCTCCTGATAATGCCATAGGCAGGGTTTCTCGTATGGATGCTATAAACAACAAGAGCGTAGTAGATGCTGCACTTCGCAAGGCGAAAGAACGACTTGCCGGTTTGAAACGGCATTTGGATCTGCTAGGCAGACCCGAATTTGGCCTTTGTTCCAAGTGTAAAAGTGAGATACCTTTTGAACGTATTTTATTGGCACCAGAAAGCAGTTTTTGTGTAACTTGCGCCCCCTGAAGTAGTCTCCCTTCGGTCGGCACTTCAGGGCGCGCCCGTAGAGAAATTTATATTAAATTATTGTTCTATGGGAATTTAAGACAAGAGATAAATAATAAGTAAGGCCGCGTCCCAAAGTAGTCTCCTTTTAGTCGACACTTTAGGACAGGTTCAACTGGATAGTTCGCCTAAGGTGAATCGGCTCTGAAGGTAAGTATGATTTAAAAGCAGTAAAATATTGGCCGCGTAGTTCAACTGGATAGAATATCAGATTTCGGCTCTGAGGGTTGGGGGTTCGAATCCTCCCGCGGTCACTACAAGCACAAAGCCACGCATTTAATGCGTGGCTTTTCTATTAATAAGAAAGCGAAGCTAGCTTTGGCTTTCTTATTAATAGAAAAGTACCCCGGCTTAGCCGGGTTGGCTTTGTATTTGCAAAGGGGAGCGCAGTGAGGATCACGCCCCCGAAGCAGAGCGAAGCACGCTTCGGGGTGGCGTAATCCTCCTAGTTCTTAGTTCCTGGTTCTTAGTTCTAAGAAAAGTGGACGGTAAACCGTTAACTGACAGCCTGTCCACCGTAGCCGTTCGGCCTTCGTAGCCGAGCTACTTGGGCGAAGTAGGCTGGCGAAGGTGGATTGACTGTTAAACGTGTGTCATATCCCAGCTTATAGCTAATAGGGCTTTACAAAATTAATAATGTTTAAATAAATAATAAAAAAGTTAAACAAAGTAAATTTCGTTGTATCTTAGTGCTCTCCTGAGGAAAGTCCGAGGGAGCAACTTTAAGAGACTCTAATGTTAGGACTATTTAAGAAGAAAACAGAAAAGGAAAAACTGCAGCAGCAGTATCAAAGCCTATTGAAAGAAGCACACCGGCTTTCGACCACAAATAGAAAGTTGAGCGATCAAAAAGTCTTTGAGGCGGACGAAGTGATGAAACTCCTGGAAAACTTAGATTAATCCATATTCTAAGATGTTCTCCAATGCGAATGAATTCACAGCACGGGAACTAGACCGAATTATTGAGATGGCCTGGGAGGACCGGACTCCATTTGAAGCCATACAATTTCAGTTCGATCTCCCGGAAGCGAGAGTAATAAAAATAATGAGGACCCATCTTAAACGTTCTAGTTTTAAGCGATGGCGTAAAAGAGTTAACAGTGGCGTTAGCCAAAAGCACCTGAAAAAGCGCAGTCCGGAAATCAACCGATTTAAATGCTCGAGACAGCGATTTATTTCTGGTAATAGAATCAGTAAAAGGTAGTCGGATTGTTGAACAGAAATAGATCTCGTTCCCTATCGGGTATGTTGATATACATGGACGGCCTGATATCCTAGGCCTCTTATCTGTCAACCTAGGTTACGATACAGGTAAATTTGACTCGATTAGTACAGTTCCATAATTCGAATATTTTGAATAAATGGCCAGTGTAGTGAACGATGTAAAACAATGAGATGAAAAGTGTAGGATTAATTTTTCCGCATCAGTTATTTGAGTCTCCTCCTCTGTTAGATTTGGTAGAGCAAGTGGTTTTGGTCGAAGAATATTTATTTTTCAAACAGTATCCCTTCCATAAACAAAAAATAGCATTTCACCGGGCCAGTATGAAGAACTACGAGGCCTTTTTAATATCCAAAGGTTTTGATGTAACATATATTGAGGCGATCTCAGATATTTCAGATATCAGGAGGCTGGTTCCTGAATTAAATCGCCTTGGGTTTAAACAGCTATTGTACAT
>JAHHLF010000218.1 GCA_018679315.1 Bacteroidia bacterium
GCAGGAGATATCAGCCTGGAAAAGAAATGGGATTCACTGGATCTGCAAGAAGCGGAGAAAAATCCCGTTCGATGCCCGGATCCGGAAACAGCCAAAGCCATGGAAGCCCATATAAAAGAAGTGCGCAAGGCCGGAGACACCATTGGAGGCGTTGTTGGCTGCGTTATAAAAAATGTTCCGATCGGACTCGGAGAGCCGGTATTTGACAAGCTCCATGCCCAGCTAGGTAAAGCCATGCTTTCTATTAATGCCGTAAAAGGCTTTGAATTCGGAAGCGGATTTGCCGGTACCCGGATGCGAGGTTCTGAGCACAATGATAGCTTCAATTCAGATGGGACTACGCAGACTAATTTTAGCGGAGGTATCCAGGGGGGTATTAGCAATGGTATGGATATCTATTTTAATGTGGCCTTTAAGCCTGTTGCAACGATATTACAAGAGTATGACACTATAGATAAGGAGGGTAATAAAGTTAAAGCCCAGGGCAAGGGAAGGCATGATCCATGTGTTGTGCCACGTGCTGTACCCATTGTGGAGGCCATGGCTGCATTAGTCCTGGCCGATTTTTCACTTTTGAATCGTTCCTCAAGAATCTAATCTACCTGCAGCTTTTCATGTCAAAACACTATCTTTCTTCATAAAATAAACTCTATGCGCAAGCTCGAACTTCATTGGCAAATATTAATAGGCATGTTGCTAGGCCTGGTTTTCGGATTCGTTATGACCTATCCGGACTGGGGACCAGAATTCGTGCAGGATTGGATCAATCCATTCGGTACTATTTTTGTCAAGCTTCTTAAATTGATTGCCATTCCGCTTATTCTGGCTTCTTTGGTCAAAGGGATCTCAGACCTGCAGGACATATCAAAATTCCGACGTATCGGGCTTCGAACGATTTCAATATATGTGGTTACCACAGTTGTGGCAATTACTATAGGTTTATTGTTGGTCAATGTTCTCAAACCCGGTGATGGTATCTCCGATGAGACCATCACCAAGCTAACAGAAACCTATGCCACGGATACGGCCGTTACCTCTAAATTAGAAGAAGCATCCCGGCAACGACAACGTCCGCTGGGGTTTTTGGAAGACATGGTTCCTGATAACGCGATAAAAGCATTGAGTGAAAACAAGCTTATGCTGCAGGTTATATTCTTCACCATATTCCTGGGTATATCTATGTTGCTGATCGGGGAGGAGCGCGCCAAGCCGCTAAAGAATTTTTTTGATTCCTTAAATTTTGTCGTTTTAAAGATGGTGGACCTGATCATGCTAACGGCACCTTTCGCAGTTTTTGCACTGCTGGCAAATGTAGTCGTATCCTCAGGAGATCCTGACTTACTGCTTGCGCTCTTGCGTTATGCAGGTGTCGTTGTCCTGGGATTGTTTTTATTGGTCGTTTTCTATGCCATTGTTGTAGGGAGCTATACCAAAAAAAACCCGTTCTGGTTTCTCAAAGAGATCAGTCCGGCTCAATTGCTGGCTTTTTCAACCAGTTCAAGCGCGGCGACTCTGCCGGTAACCATGGAGCGGGTAGAAGAGCATATTGGCGTAGATAAGGAAGTTTCGAGTTTTGTTTTACCTGTTGGTGCTACTATCAATATGGATGGCACAAGCTTGTACCAGGGAGTTGCTGCTGTGTTTATTGCACAGGCCTTGGCCTTCGATCTGACGCTTGGCGATCAATTGACCATCGTCCTTACAGCGCTTCTTGCCTCGATTGGTTCCGCAGCTGTGCCAGGAGCAGGGATGGTAATGCTTGTGATCGTTTTAGAATCAATCGGGTTTCCGGCAGATAAATTGGCCATTGGTTTGGCGCTTATCTTTGCCGTAGACCGACCTTTGGATATGTGTAGAACCGTGATCAATGTAACAGGTGATGCCACAGTTTCAATGGTGGTTGCCAAATCTGTTGGTAAACTTGGAGAGCCAAGGGTTGAAGATTGGGATGAATATTATGAAGAAGTCAAATAAGCCTGATATGAATATTTGTTTTTTAATGTACCCATGGGAGGAGATCGATGCGGCTAATGATACGAGCCTGGCATTGATTCATGAATGTGTTAAACGAAATCATGGGGTTGCGCTGTGCACACCGGCCAACTTGACAATACGAAATAGTGTGACTAATGCTTTCTGTACTGTCATCAACAGAATGGAAAAAGTACCCGCCAGCTTGAAAAGCTTTTACAAGCAAGCGAATATTCGGGAAGAAATGCTGCCCCTCGCCGGCTTTGATGTGATCTTTATGCGGGCCAATCCGCCTTTGGATCCTATTATGCTGAATTTCCTTGATTCCGTAAAGGACGATGTCTTTATCATCAATTCCCTACAAGGATTAAGGGAGGCTAATAACAAACTGTATACGGCTGCTTTTGGCGACAGCCATAGCAATATCATTCCGGCAACCCATGTATCCAAGAACAAGGAATACCTGGTTCGCCAGGTAAAAGAATCAAAAGCCGATAAGATGATCTTAAAGCCTTTAAATGGTTTTGGCGGTTCAGGGGTTATTCTAATTGAGCGATCGGCTATGAACAATATTAAATCCTTGCTCGACTTTTATGTCACAAACGTGGATGGAAGTTCCAACTATGTCATTCTTCAGGAGTATATCGAAGGAGCAGACAAGGGAGACGTGAGGATTTTACTGCTCAATGGGGAACCCATTGGTGCGATGCGGCGGATTCCCGGAAGCGAAGACCACAGGTCTAATGTTTCAGCGGGAGGTTCTGTGGCCAGGCACACGCTGACAAAACAAGAACGATCGCTTTGCAAACAGATCGGCCCGAAACTGGTTAAAGATGGTTTATATTTTGTGGGTATCGATGTGATCGGAGGTAAATTAGTTGAGGTCAACGTCATGTCGCC
>JAHHLF010000189.1 GCA_018679315.1 Bacteroidia bacterium
GATTATGAAGATAGCAGACATACAGGAGGAAATACAGGAGGAATTCGAGATGTTTGAGGACTGGACACAGCGTTACGAACATATGATAGATCTTGGTCGTTCTTTACCTTTGATAGATGCGAAGTACAAGCTCGATGACAACCTGATTAAAGGCTGTCAAAGCAAGGTGTGGGTCCATGCCGAAATGGAAGATGACAAGCTTGTATTTACTGCAGACAGTGACGCAATTATAACGAAAGGTATAATTGCTATTTTGATACGTGTATTAAGCCATCAGCGGCCTCAGGACATTATAGATGCAGAGATGGATTTTATTGATAATATCGGCTTAAAAGAACATTTATCACCTACCCGGGCCAATGGTTTGGTCAATATGATCAAGCAACTTAAATTGTATGCTATTGCCTATCAAACCCAATTGAATTAAGAAACACTTCATGGAAGAAAATAAAAACATTGACACGGCCGAATTAGGGGATAAGATCGTTCGCGTCCTTAAAACGATATTTGATCCTGAGATCCCGGTTGATATTTACGAATTGGGCCTGATCTATGACGTTTTTGTCAATGAAGACTACGATGTCAAGATCTTGATGACATTAACCTCACCCAATTGCCCGGTAGCAGAAAGTTTACCTGTTGAAGTAGAAGAGAAGGTAAAATCCATCGATGCTGTTAAGGGAGCAGAAGTAGAGATCACATTTGATCCGCCCTGGACACAGGAATTGATCAGTGAAGAGGCCAGATTGGAACTTGGACTATTATAAGCGCTAAAAATGAGTAACCCATGTCGGACGAAATTGTCAATAGAGTAGCACAGAGCAGTCTGGTAGTCCTTGATCTAGAAGAAATCAGACCCTCTGGGGAGCGAGTCCTGTTAGATATTAAGGACTGGTTATATGAAGGCCTTGTCCTTAGGGAAAAGGAATTTCGGGCGCGTGTAGAAGATCATGACTGGTCTCAATACACCGGTTCTTATGTCGCACTAAACTGCTCTTCCGATGCAATTATTCCAGTATGGGCTTATATGTTAATAACTACGCGCATATCCCCCTATGCAAAACAAATAGTGCAAGGAGATCTCGAATTCCTGGAAAACACTATATTTGCACTCGAATTAGATCATTTAGATCTATCACCGTTTACAAACAAACCCACCATAATTAAAGGATGTTCGAAGGTAGCAGTACCTGCGAATGCGTACTTGATGGCCACACAAAAATTGGAAAAAGTGGCTAAAAGCATCATGTATGGAGAAGCGTGTTCTGCAGTGCCTTTGATCAAGCGCAAATGATGTTAATAAGCTTGTAGTTTATTAACAATCAATACCTTTGCGGTTAATATCATTGTTAACACTAATCATTTTATCATGAAACAAATTTTTGTAGTAGTGGCTGTCTTGTGCGTTTCAGCCATGACGTATTCACAAACCGAAGAAGAACTTTTGGCTACTCAGGCAGCTAAAAAGGATTCGGTTGCTGCCATCCAGGGAAGAGTTGATGCATTACAAGCCCAGATCGATGCACTACCCGGATGGAAAAAGGGTGCTTTTGGTACCATTGGCTTCAACCTGTCTGGATTCAACAACTGGTATAACCAGGGTTTCCCTAATAATTCCGCAGGGAATATTGGGATCTCAGTAAATGCATTTGCCAATCTTCAACAAGACAAGTTTTTTTGGAGGAATTCCGGTAACATTAACCTGAATTGGGTTAAGTTGGACAACAAAGACGATCCAACAGATGCAGAAGATTTTCGTGAGGCCACGGATATTTTCAACATTTCGTCATTGTACGGACGAAAGTTGAGCGATAAATTCGCCATATCCGGTCTTGGAGAATACCGAAGTACTATTCTCAACAATTTCAATGATCCCGGATATCTGGATCTTGGGGTTGGGGGTACCTGGACGCCCATTACCGATTTGGTTGTCGTGATCCACCCTTTGAATTACAATATCGTTTTTGCGAAAGAGGATGCCATTTTTGAATCTTCTTTAGGTGCAAAGATCGTTGCGGATTATACGCGTAGTATTGGAGATGTGGCCTTTAAAACTAATTTTACCACCTTCCAGAGTTATGAAACTGGCGATTTTAGCAACTGGCAGTGGACCAACTCTTTTGCGTATACGCTGTGGAAGATGATCGGGGTTGGATTCGACTTTGGACTGCGCAGCAGTAAAATGGAAGCGTTGAATTACTCAGTGAATACCCTGGGAAATACAGGAGAGACATTTGATTCGGTAGACAATGATGTTCAGTCCTACTGGACACTTGGTCTGAGCTACTCTTTCTAAGGAAAATGTAGGTATAAAAAGATAAAAACCCCGGCTGTTAAGCCGGGGTTTTTAGTAGGTACTAGTTGTAAGATTTCGGTTCGTCCCGATCAGATCGGGAAGGTTTTTTTGGGCCAAGTTGAGATTTGGGGATCTCTTCTGTTATGCGCCTGTGATCTGATCCTAAATTACTTTGGGGGATAATCTTTGTTTCAAATCACGATGTAAATATAGGCTGAGATATCTGTGCAGATAAATTTATGTTGTGAACGACTGTCATTTTGTTGTGAAAAATATCAAGTGTTCACTTTCATCGATGAATGGTATATAAGGACTACAAAGTAAAATACCTTATTGAGGGATCTCAGGGTAGAGAAAGTTATTGTATGGGAATCTTGTAATGTGAATTTCACGAACCATTTTATAAAGGACAGTCCTGAACTCTTCTAAATTTTCTTTCTTCAGTGCTGATATGAATATCACATTGTCGCCCAATCGTTGAAACCAGGTCTTCTTCCATTCTTCAATACTGAAATGCCGACTCGTATGAATAGTGACCAGATCATCTTCTTCGATCTGCTCCGGAACATACTGATCGATCTTATTAAATACGAGCAAGGAAGGTTTCTTGGCACTATCAATTTCTTCGAGCACCTTGTT
>JAHHLF010000299.1 GCA_018679315.1 Bacteroidia bacterium
GCATAGATCGTTTGATAGCGTTGCTCGTCTTCTGGTTCTACATCGCGCTTGATGTATTTGGGTAAAGGTGTTTCTCCCAATTCCCTCAACTTTCTCCGGAAATCTATATAGGATCCATCATAGAGAAAGCGAAGCGTTCTTCCTCTGGAAGTCGTATTATCAATTACCTCTGCAACAAGACTCTCATCTTCTCCGAAATACAGCTTGTTACCAATTCTGATCTTCCGTGCAGGATCGACCAGAACGTCCCAGAGTCGCTGCTCCTCATTCAATTCGCGAAGCAGGAACACTTCGATTCGCGCACCGGTCTTTTCTTTATTTCCGAAAAGGCGGGCAGGGAATACCTTGGTATTGTTTAAAACCATGACATCTCCTTCCTCAAAATAGTCGATTAGATCTTTGAACAATTTATGTTCGATCTTTCCGGTGTCCTTATGGACAACCATCAATTTAGACTCATCCCGATTTTCCGCCGGATATTCGGCTAGGAGGTCGTTGGGTAATTCAAAATTAAAGTGTGATAATTTCATGTATTGCAGGCCTAATTTTACAAGGCAGCAAATATACAACCTCGAGAGAGGCCTTGTCAAGCAAAATGAGATAAAATTACACGCTGGGTGTTAAGTGCTAAAACCTAGTTTTCCCAGGTCTTTCCAAAAAGCGGGGTAGGATTTAGACACGACCCCTGCATCTTTGATCCGTATGGGAAATCGAATCGCCAGAGGCGCAAAGGCCATCGCCATGCGATGGTCGTGATAGGTAGCGATTGAAACTACATCTCCGGAATGTATGGAAGGTTGCAAATCCAACTCATCCTCAGTGATTGAGAAAGCTGCACCTAATTTTCCTAATTCTACTCGTAAAGCTTCCAGCCGGTCCGTTTCTTTTATGCGGAGTGTATGCAGGCCAGATAATTCGCAGCCAATACCCAGGCCAAAACAAGTTACGGCTATTGTTTGTGCCAGATCCGGTGTATCCCTGAGATCTAGATTCAACCCAGAAGGCAGAACACCTTCCTTTTTTGTGAGTCGAATTGATCCTTTTCCAAACGCAGTGTGTACACCAAGGGCTTCATAAATAGAAGCTACTGCCCTATCGCCCTGCAAGCTGTCTTCGCGATAAGAATCCAGGATAATTGAGCTGCCCGGTTCACTTAGTGCAATGATACTGTAAAAGTAGGATGCCGAACTCCAATCCGATTCAACGGCCATCTCCACTGGATTCACTTTCTGAACAGGTTCGATCCTTATTTCATTTCCTTCAAAAGAAAAGGGAATACTAAGTCGTGATAAGAGTTGCAGTGTCATTTCAATATATGGCCTTGAAGTGATCTCTCCGGTCAATGTCAACACAAGCCCGTTCGGAAGTGAAGGTGCGATCAAGATTAAGGCACTGATGTACTGACTGCTCACATCAGCCGGCAAGGAAACTTCCGATCCGGTAAGTTCGCACCCGGTAATTTGCAGAGGGGGATAGCCTTCCTTCTCGAGATATGAAATTTGAGCTCCGAGCGACCGCAAAGCCTCAACCAAAATTTTAATGGGTCGTTCCTTCATTCTGAAAGATCCCGTTAGCCTAATCTCATTATCGGGGCGGGCGGCGTAATAGGCGGTCAAAAATCGCATAGTTGTCCCGGCATGGTGCACATCTACCTGGGATCCGCTAGTGTTCAGTCCATCCTTCATGGCAAAAACATCATCTGAATCCGAAACATTATGCAAGGAAACTTCAGGGAATAGCGCCTGGAGAACCAATAAGCGATTGCTTTCGCTTTTTGATCCTGATATTTGAAGATGCGCTCCTTTGATTGGAGTGCCTGGTCCTGTTACGAGTATATCCAAGTGATCTATCTTTACTAGGAATTCAATTTCTTGTTCTGCTTGTGCCGGTCGTGATCCCTGTCCGCTTTGAGTTGGAGTTTTTTATTAAATGCAGCCTCCAGGTCTATTCCTGTTTGATTCGCCAGGCAAAGTACTACAAAAACCACATCAGCCAGTTCTTCGCCCAGGTCTTTTTTCTTATCGCTCTCCTTCTCACTTTGCTCCCCATAACGTCGTGCAATGATCCTTGCAACCTCCCCGACTTCCTCGGTGAGCTGTGCCATATTGGTGAGTTCATCAAAATAGCGAACGCCGTGTTCTTTGATCCATTGATCTACCTCTTGCTGCGCCTTGGCTATACTCATAAGTCTTTATTTTTCGTGTCAATTATTATAGTCACCGGGCCATCATTCAACAATTCAACCTTCATATCGGCCCCGAAAATACCTGTGCCTACCTTCTTCCCCAGATCCACCTCCAATTGTTTTACAAAAGCTTCGTAAAGCGGAATGGCTATCTCTGGTTTGGAAGCCCGGATATAAGAAGGCCGATTTCCTTTTTTAGTAGAGGCATGTAAGGTAAACTGACTTACGACAATAGCCTCTCCACCCATATCTTTTACGGACAGATTCATCACGCCATTTTCGTCTCCGAATATTCTCAGGTTAACTATTTTATTTGAAAGCCAGCTAATATCATCTTTTCCATCTGAATCTTCTATCCCTAGAAGTACAAGTATCCCGTCGCCAATATCGGCCGATAAGGTTCCATCACTGATAACTGATGCTTTAGACACTCTTTGCACAACTGCTCTCATCCTTCGTCAAAAATATCCATTCTGTAGGTATCGTCTTCTCCGGTGATCATTTGTACATAGCTATGGTATCTGCTTGTGGAGATCTTGCCTTCTTCCAGAGCTGCTTTTACAGCACATTTAGGTTCTTCCAGGTGCAGGGTGTCATTGAACTTGCACTCCCCTTTTATCGCAAAGAGTTCCGGGAAATAATCCCCGATCTCATCGGCATCCATATCCACAATACCAAAGCCACGAATTCCGGGCGTATCAATGATCCGTGCATCAAAATCCAGATCATACATCTCCGCAAAAGTAGTTGTGTGCTGACCCTGCATGTGCATCTCTGAAGTTTCTGTGGTCCTCAGGTCAAGTTCAGGTGCAATACGATTGATCAAGGTGGTTTTCCCTACTCCGGAATTTCCAGCAAACATATTTGTCTTTCCTTCCATCAGCTCCATCACCTCCTTCACACCCTCACCTGTAATAGCAGAGATCAAGAGACAGGTATAATTGATCGCCCTATAAACTTCAGCAAGTTTTACCACTTCTGCCATTTCCTCTTCACTACATTCATCCACCTTATTAAAAAGCAATATTGCAGGAATACTGTAGGCCTCCGCTGTGGCCAAAAACCGATCGATAAATACGGTATATGTTTTCGGGTTTTTTAAGGTGATCAACAAAAACACCTGGTCTATGTTGGAGGCAATTATGTGGGTTTGTTTAGATAGCTTAACAGATTTCCGAATTATATAATTCTGCCTGTCCAGGATCTCCGTGATCAGCCCTACTTCTTCCTGGTCGTGAATCTCGGTCTCAAATTCTACTTTATCTCCTACGGCTACCGGATTGGTACTTTTTATTCCCTGAATACGGAACTTGCCTTTTATCCTGCACGGATAAAAATCACCTGCTACCGATTTTACGGTGTACCAGCTTCCTGTTGATTTATAGACAGTTCCTTTCATCTTTTCTTTAAAGAATGCTACAAAGAAACAATTTTAGTATCATTCCAGCCTGTATATTTGTAGGGTAAAACATCTTGTATTTCTAATATAAATAAAACAACCATGAAAAAAATTCTCTTACTTCCTGTACTCCTCCTTTTTGCCTTTACCGAGTTGCAAGCGCAACAGTTTAAAGTCGTTACCAGTGTTGAGTCTATTGTTCCAAACGGACTGGGTAGATCGCGGATCGTGAATGCACTTGAAGAAAAAGATTATAAGGAATACACAAGCGTTCAAACAGAAGAAGACAAAACCCGAAACAAATCGGACCGGGGTGAGATCCGTGTGAAAAACTTCGAAGAAACCAAGTTGCTTAACTTCTTTAATATTGGCGGGATACGTTTCCAGAATATTGCTGCCAATGATGCGCTTATCTCAAGTATGATCAACAGTCATATTGCCGAAGGATGGGAATTAGCCTTTGTTACCTCTGCGGTAGAAAGTGCGGGGAAAGGAGATGGAAACGGGATCTTTATCACCCGATATATCTTTAAGAAATAAAAAATCAAATGGCCGGAAATTCCGGCCATTTTTTTATCTGTTTATGATCTTTTCCTGGTGGTTAATGGACTCCTGGTGGATGGCTTTGAAGAGCTTCAACACAAACTCCTCACTCAACCCCTTGGATTCCCCTTCAAGGATCATTTTGCCTAAAATAGCATTCCATCTATTAGTCTGCAATACGGCTACATTTCGCTGCTTTTTAAGCTGACCAATTTCATCGGCAACTTTCATGCGCTTACCCAGGGTTTCAATGAGTTGATTGTCAATAATATCTATTTGTGCCCGACAGTTACTCAATATGGTATTATACTCGGTTTCCTGGTCTGTTTCCTTACGGATCTTCAGGTCTTGCATCATTTGCACCAATTTCGCAGGCGTTACCTGCTGTGCTGCATCACTCCAGGCATTTTCCGGATCGCAATGTGTCTCAATCATCAAGCCGTCGAAATTCAGATCCAGGGCTGTTTGAGAGACATCAAACACCATATCACGCTTTCCTGTAATATGCGAAGGATCATTGATCAAAGGCAGATCCGGGAAGCGCGTCTGTAGTTCAATGGCCAATTGCCACTCCGGAATATTTCTGTATTTAGATTTCTCATAGGTTGAGAATCCTCTATGGATCACTCCTAAATTTTTGATGTTCGATTTATGGAGTCGCTCGACCGCTCCCAGCCAAAGGGAAAGGTCAGGATTCACCGGATTTTTGATCAACACGATCTTATCGGTTCCTTCCAGGGCCTCGGCGATCTCCTGGACAATAAAAGGACTCACTGTTGAGCGTGCTCCTATCCACAAAAGATCAACATTGTGTTCCAAAGCCAGGTCTACATGGTTTTTATTCGCCACTTCTATTGCTGTCTTAAGACCTGTTTCTTCCTGAACCCGTTGCAACCATTTCAAACCAATGGCCCCAACGCCTTCGAAATTTCCGGGCCTTGTCCTTGGTTTCCAGATTCCGGCTCGGTAGTAGCTTACATCTGTATCTTTCAGTTCATGGGCTATATCGAGGACTTGTTTTTCAGTTTCTGCACTGCAAGGACCTGCGATCACCAATGGGTGGGACAGATTCATGGTGTCGAGCCAATTTCGTAAAGCAGGTGAATTTTCCATTACTTCGTTGTTTTTGTTAGGGGGATCCCTTTTAAAATTTCTTTTATTCGATTCGTATTGACCATTTGCTCATATACCGATTTAAAATCGCCTTCTTCCATTTTATTTTTAAAATCCTGAAGGTTGGATATATACTCAGTGAGCGTTTCTAGTACATTGTCTTTATTCTGTTCAAAAATAGGCGTCCACATATCCGGTGAACTTTTTGCAAGTCGCACCGTACTCTCAAATCCACTTCCTGCCAGGTCGAAAATATCCCGTTCATTTTCTTCTTTATCGATCACGGTTTTACCTAACATAAAGGAACTTATGTGGGAGAGATGGGAAACATAGGCAATATGCTTATCATGAGCTTTCGGATGCATATAGCGCACACGCATGCCTACTCTTTTGATCAGGTCCATGCCTCTCTCCTGCAGCTTAAATGCGGTTTTCTCGACTTCACAAATGATCATGGTCTTTCCATCATATAGGCCTTGATGTGCCGCCTGTGGCCCAGAGAATTCGGTTCCGGCGATCGGGTGACAGGCAAGGAAATTCCTCCGCTTAGGATGATCGGCTACCACTTCACAGATAGGGCGTTTGGTAGAGCCAGCATCCATGACAAGGCAATCATTGCTGATTTGATCCAGAACGTTGGGTAGTACATTTAGCATGGCATTTACCGGGACACTGACAATTACAAGATCTAGCAATTCCCAGTCGGATACTTCTCCTTTTTTATCGATCAATCCCAATTCGAAAGCCTGGTCCAGGTTTTCCGGACTGGTATCATATCCTACCAGTAACACATCTTCATATTCCTTCCTGAGGTCCACAGCAAAGGAACCCCCTATCAATCCAATACCAACTATTCCTACTTTCACGATACAAAGCGTTTAATGGCTTCCCTGATCTTCTCTTCTTTTACGCAGAGCGAAAAGCGAATATAGCCTTCCCCGGCACTGCCAAATACAGTACCCGGTGCTATAAACACATGTTTATTTTGTAATATCTCATCTATATAGGCCTCAGATTTCGCAGCTCCCTCCGGTAGTCTTGCCCATACAAACATACCAGTTGCATTTGGGTCATAAGAACAATTCAGGATGTCTGCTAATTGAAAGACCAATTGTTGACGTTTCTTATAAATGGCATCTAACTGATCGAACCAAAAAGGACCTGAGCGTAATGCCGATATTGCCCCTTTCTGAATACCGTAGAACATCCCGGAATCCATATTGCTTTTTACCTTCAAGATTGCCTGGATATGAGCTGCCTTCCCGATGACCATACCAACACGCCACCCGGCCATATTAAATGTTTTGCTCAGCGAATTCAATTCCAATACGGTATCAATTGCTCCCGGGATCGATAAGACGCTCAATGGGCTTTTACTAAGCACAAAACTATAGGGGTTATCGTTGATAACCAGAATTTTATGTGCTCTGGAAAAAGCAACCAGCTTCTCCAATTGTGCCTTTTGTGCCATGGCGCCCGTCGGCATATGCGGATAACTGACCCACATAATCCGCACCTTAGAGAGGTCTTCTTTACTAAGTGCGTCCAGATCGGGGAACCAATTATTAGCTTCTTTTAATTCATATGTTCGGGGTTCTGCCCCTACCAATTTAGTGACGGCACTGTATGTTGGGTAACCCGGATTAGGGATTAGCACTTCATCTCCTGTATTGAGGAAGGCCATACTTATATGCATGATCCCTTCTTTGGAGCCCATTAATGGCAGGATCTCTGTAGCCGCATCTGTTACAACACCAAATTTATTCTCGTAGAAATCTGACATGGTTTCCCGCAATTCAGGTAAGCCCTGATAGCTTTGATATTGATGTGCCCCTTCCTCAAATAACGAATTTTGAAAGCTGGTGAGCACTTCCTGAGGTGGGGAAAGATCAGGACTCCCAATGCCCATATTGATCACAGGCTTGCCCTGGGAGATCATTTCCCGGACTTCCCTCAATTTAGTAGAGAAGTAATATTCCTGAACAGATTCCAGTCGTTTGGCTGTACGGATCATAACATCGCGTTTTTATATTCCCCTAGCAGTTGAAACTCTTCTGTCATGATCCCTAAAAGCGATTTAGCTTTTACAAAGTTTTCGTACGAATCAAAAGTTATGTCGACAAAAAAGGAATACTTCCAGGGTGTTTCTATAACAGGCAGGGATTGGATCTTAGTGAGATTAAGATTACAATCACTCATTACGTTCAGAACGGTTGCCAGGCTTCCTCTTTTATGATCGGTTATGAAACGCAGAGAGGCCTTGTTAATCTCTTCAGGAGGGATCACCGTGTTCTCAGTCTTTACAATTATAAATCGGGTTGCATTGTTCTTTATCGTTTGGATCTCCGATGCGAGGATCTCCAGATCATACAAATCCGCAGCCATCTTCGGGGCGATCGCAGCAATTCCTTTTAAGTTGCCTTCCTGGATCTGTCGAGCCGTCTCTGCCGTATCCACATCTTCGATCATTCGGATATGCGGCTGGGTTTTTAAGTATTCGCGACACTGGAGCAGGGCCATTGGGTGAGATCGCACCTCCTGTAAATGACTGATATTTTGTCCTTTAAGAGCCATTAGATGGTGATGTATGTGGTGGTAGTACTCACCTATAATATGCAAGCGATTTGATTGCACAAGGGCATAATTTGGAATAATGCTCCCGGCTATAGAATTCTCAATGGCCATCACACCCTGATCTGCCTGCTTAGTCAGGAGCTGATCGACAAGGCCGTGAAACGACAGGCATTCCACCAATTCCAGATCCTTCTCAAAATAGGCATCTGCTACCTGGTGGTGGTTGGATCCTTTGATCCCTTGTATGGCTACTTTTATTCCCATGGTTCAAAAAAAAAGTCCCGTAACTCGCACGGGACTCTATATCTTATCTTAAATAATTAGCTACAATAGTCCCTTTGCTCCTTGGTAGAAGAAGTAAAAAAAGAAACGATTCCAGAAATAATTCAAGCTCATTATCTTCATTGTGAGCGGCTAAGGTAATTATTAATTGGAAAAATCAAATAAAATGCGGCAATTTTTTGGGATGCCCATGTTGATAGGTATCAGAAATTTCATAGTCGCTCTTCATTAGCTACCTTTATCATCGCAAAACTATGTCGATAGAAGTCAGCAACATATCCAAGACTTTTGGGAAGCAACTTGCCCTGGATTCAGTTACCTTTTCCATAGCAAAAGGAGAGATCGTTGGTTTCCTCGGACCTAATGGTGCAGGAAAATCCACCATGATGCGAATACTTACAACTTATCTGAATGCTGATGAGGGAAGTGCCGTAGTGAATGGATACAATGTCTCTGAAGCACCCAAAGCGGTTCAAAATAGTATAGGCTATCTCCCGGAGAACAATCCACTATATCCCGAAATGTATGTCAGGGAATATTTGCGTTTCCAGGCCGATTTTTTCAAAGTGGGTAAAGATTCCATAGAGGCAATTATCGAAAAAACCGGCTTGCTTCCCGAGGCACAAAAGAAGGTGGGGCAATTATCGAAGGGGTACAAACAACGTGTTGGACTGGCCGCGGCTTTGCTGCACGATCCTGAGGTACTTATCCTGGATGAACCTACTACCGGGCTCGATCCAAATCAATTGATCGAGATAAGGAAACTCATCAGAGAGATCGGTAAGGATAAGACCATCTTATTATCCACTCATATCTTAAAAGAAGTGGAAGCCGTATGTGATCGGGTCATCATCATAAACAAAGGAAAGCTGGTAGCAGATTCTTCCTTAGATGCGCTCAGGGAGCAACAAGAACAACGGATCGAAGTTGAATTT